>CAYSWP010000041.1:0-11673 GCA_964434795.1 uncultured Desulfobacteraceae bacterium
AAGGGGGATTGAGGGGGATTTTTTCTAAAGCTGCCCGGACTTATTGAGATGTTACATATTATTATGATAACTTACTGAGAACTCTATTATAATGACGGATACGGTAATAACAAAGTTTTAAATTATAGATACCTTGAAATATTGCTATTACGGTTTTATCATTAAAAGGCATAAAGCCTCTGTCTTTTTCACAGCCTGATATTTTTTCCGCGGGGAATAATGATTCGGGTTTGAAGGGATATTGATATTGTACTTTAATTGGTGATGGATTATGAAATTATTGTTTTGTTTGTTAGGCCTGGTATTTATTGTTGAAGGGTTGCCTTATTTGGCTTTTCCAGACAAAATGAAGAAATGGTTGCAACAGATTCAGCAGGTTCCAGATAATCATTTAAGGATAATTGGTTTTTTTTCAATGTGTTTCGGCCTTATAATAACATATATTTTCAGGTAACAGAGTGAATTATTCTTTAGAAGACTATGATTATAAACTGCCTGTTGAGTTAATTGCACAGGAACCTGCTTTAAAAAGGGACGGGTCCCGCCTTTTGCATGTAAAGAGATCTACAGGCGAAATTAAAGGCTATCGATTTTCAGAAATGCCATCTTTGCTTAGAAAAGGGGATCTGCTAATAGTTAATAACACAAAAGTTGTTCCGGCCAAGCTGTTTGGAAAAAAAGAAACAGGCGGAAAGGCGGAAATTCTTGTCCTTGAGCATTCGCCAAGGCCCTCGAATGGCGATGGCGATAAACGATGGTGTCTGGTAAGGGCGTCGAAGAGGCCAAAACAGGGAACCTTGATTATATTTCCAGATGGACTGACAGGCACAGTTGGAAGGGATGGTATTGATGGGGCAGTGGAGCTTCGATTTGATGGTAAACATACCATTGACTATATTTTAAAAAAAAGAGGTTGCCTTCCTCTACCTCCTTATATTAAAAGAGATGCCAATGATAGACGATCAAAAATGGACAGGAAAAGATATCAGACTATTTTCTCCCATTTTCCAGGGGCAGTAGCTGCCCCTACGGCAGGTCTTCATTTTACCGATGATATTATTAATACCCTTAAATCACTGGGGATTGATTTAGTTAGCATAACACTTTTGGTAGGTCATGGCACCTTTAAGCCTGTAAGAGTAAACGATATCAGAGATCATGAAGTAGGGAAGGAATCATATTTTATTGAAAATGATGCTGCCGGCTCCATTGAGAGAGCCAGACATGAGGGTAGAAGGATTGTTGCTGTTGGCACTACCGTTGTAAGAACATTAGAGACTGTATTCAAAAAGAATGGAGAAATAGTTCCAGGTTCAGGGGTTACTGATCTGCTTATTTATCCGGGATTCAAATTTCAGGTAGTTGATTCTCTTTTGACAAACTTTCATTTGCCTCGTTCCTCTTTGCTGTTTCTCGTATCAGCCTTTGCCGGCAGAGATTTGGCAATGGAAGCTTATCATATAGCGGTGGAGAAACAGTACCGTTTTTATAGCTATGGTGATGCAATGCTTATCACTTAAATAAGGATACGTAAAAAGGTATAAATACCGTGGAATTCAAGATTCATAAAAAGAGCACATCAGGCAAGGCAAGGCTTGGTGAGATAAAAACAAATCACAGCAGATTTGAAACCCCGGTATTCATGCCTGTCGGAACGTTAGGGGCAATTAAAGGGGTGTCACCGGAAGAGGTAAGGGATATAGGGGTTGAAATAATTTTATCTAATACTTATCATCTTTACTTAAGGCCAGGTCATAACCTTATAAAAAGGCATGGGGGACTCCATCGTTTTATGAATTGGCCGGGTTCTATACTTACTGATAGCGGAGGATTTCAAACACTAAGCCTTGCAAAGCTCAGAACCATATCAGATGATGGTGTTACCTTTCAGTCTCATATAGATGGTTCTACACATTTTCTGGACCCTGAGAAGGTTATGGAGATCCAGAAGGCCCTTGGGTCTGATATAATAATGACATTGGATGAATGTGCGCCGTTTGGAGCCGGCTATGAATATGTCTTGAATTCTGTAAAGCTTACCGAAAAATGGGCTAAACGGTGCATGGATAATAAGGGCGATAATGGGCAGGCTCTTTTCGGCATTGTCCAGGGAGGAGTTTATCCGGATTTAAGAGAGATGAGCGCAAAGGGCTTGGTGGATATGGATTTCGACGGTTATGCCCTGGGAGGTTTATCTGTTGGTGAGGACAAACACACGCGGGAGAGGATCATTGGGCCGGTAAAGGAGCACCTTCCTGAGGAGAAACCTGTATATCTAATGGGAGTGGGGACACCGGAGGATATTATCGAGGCAGTAAAAATGGGCGTGGATATGTTTGATTGCGTGATGCCTACCAGGAATGCACGAAATGGGATGCTGTTTACTGATGAAGGAAAATTGGTAATAAAAAACTCAAGGTACGCAGATGATGAATTACCAATCCAGGAAGGCTGCTCCTGTTATGCTTGCACTAATTATTCCCGGGCGTATATAAGGCATCTGTTTCTTTCGAGAGAAATGTTGGCTTATAGGTTGACTACTATTCACAATCTTTATTATTATACAAATTTAATGTATAAAATAAGGGATGCCATTCGACAAGACAGGTTGATTGAATTTAGTAATGATTTTTATTCCAAAAGAATTTCTAATTAATAAAGTGGATGAATTGTATTTTTTTAAATTTATAAATAGAAACGGAGGGAAATAGATGTTTAATTTAGTTTATGCCATGGGCAGCGGAGGAACCGGCGGAGGTGCTGGGGGAACGTCCGGTGGACTGGGCGCATTTTTGCCATTGATTATTATATTTGCTATTTTTTACTTTCTTTTAATTAGACCGCAGCAAAAAAAGGCCAAACAGCACAAGCAGATTCTTGCTGACTTGAGAAAGGGTGACAGGGTTGTAAGCTCAGGGGGGCTCCATGGACTAATAACAGGCATAGCCGATGATGTAGTTACAATGGAAATTTCTCCAAAGGTTAGGGTTAAGGTTTCAAGAGGTTCTATAGCAGGGGTAACGAGAAAAACAGAGAGCGCAAATGTTGAGGAGTAGATTGTGTCAAAAAAATTACAGTGGCGAGGGTTACTTGTCTTAATTACAATTGTTGTTGCATTCGTTTATCTGATGCCTTCTATCAATAAAAGACTGCCATCCTGGTGGACTAATATATTTCCCAAGGAGAAGATTCAGCTTGGACTTGATCTGAAGGGAGGCATGCATCTTGTGTTGGAAGTGCAGACCCAGAAAGCGGTAGAAAATCATCTTGAAAGGATGGTTGACGATATAAAACACAGCCTTAGAAAGGAAAAGATAAGGTATCAGGGATTAAAAAGAAATGGCTCTGACAGGATTGATCTTATCTTGATAAGGGGTGAAGACAAGAGTGGTGTGGAAGAAATGATAGGGAAATATTTTCCAACCCTTACAATTGAATCTGGATTTTTAGGGGAAAACAACCTTAAATTAGGGTTGGTTCTATCTGAAAAGGCCCAAAAGCATACTATAAAGATGGCAGTAGATCAGGCAGTAGAAACAATAACCAACAGGATAGATCAATTCGGCGTTGCAGAGCCTGATATTAGACCACAGGGAAAAGACAGGATCTTAATTCAACTTCCAGGAATAAAGGACCCAAAAAGGGCAATTGATATCATAGGAAAGACAGCCCTATTAGAGTTTAAGCTGGTGGACGAGGAAAATAGCCTGGATGAGGCCTTAAAGGGAAATGTTCCACCAGGTGATGAAGTGCTTTATCAGTTGAAAAAGACAGGCGGTTCCAAAGGTAAATTACCTTTTCTTCTTAAAAAGAGGGCTGTTTTAACCGGTGAATATCTTACTGATGCCAGGGTGCAGATTGATAGCCAATATAATGAGCCGTATGTCTCAATTTCTTTCGATTCCAGAGGCGCCAGGCTTTTTGAACAGGTTACAGGGGCAAATATAAAGAAAAGATTGGCTATTGTCCTGGATGGAGTTGTTAACAGCGCCCCTGTTATCCAGGATAAGATATCCGGAGGAAGGGCGCAAATAACCGGCAGGTTTACCATGGATGAGGCCAGGGATCTGGCTATCGTATTGAGGGCAGGTGCATTGCCTGCGCCGGTTAAGATTATAGAAGAAAGAACTGTGGGCCCTTCCCTTGGAAAGGATTCCATTAATAGTGGACTCAAATCAATGTTAATAGGGGGTCTTATAGTCATTTTATTTATGGGTGTTTATTATAAGTTTGCAGGGGTCATTGCAGATTTAGCGCTATTTTTAAATATAATTTTCATTGCAGCAGGTCTTGCATTTTTTGGGGCCACATTAACGCTCCCTGGTATGGCAGGGGTTATACTGATTATAGGTATGGCCATAGATGCAAATGTGCTGATATTTGAGAGGGTAAGAGAGGAGCTGAGATTGGGAAAGACTCCCAGGGCAGCCATAGACGGCGGGTATGGCAAGGCGCTTGTGACCATTCTTGATGCAAATGTCACCACATTGATAGCCGCACTGGTTCTATTTCAATTTGGGACCGGTCCTGTAAGGGGATTTGCCGTAACCCTGAGCATAGGTATTGTTGTAAGTCTTTTTACAGCGATAGTTGTTACGAGATTGATATTTGACTATCTTGTTATTGTTCGGGGAATGCAAAAGATAAGCATTTGATATTAAAAGCAGTTGACATTCAATAACCAACAACACATCCATTAAGACGGAAAAGAAAGTTGTTTGTTGTTATAAATCTTGCAGCCAAAGGCTGAACATTTACGATAATAGAGAGAGGAACATGAGAATTATAAAACATGATATTAATATTGATTTCCTGGGTCGGAGAAAGATGGCCATCATTCTGTCGGGCAGCTTAATCCTTTTTACTTTTATTCTTTTGGTTCTAAGGGGAGGACCTAATTATGGTGTTGATTTTGCCGGAGGTATCCTCACTCAAGTCCGCTTCAATCAACCAACGACTCCTGATCAAATCAGGGAGGCCTTAAAAAATGTAGATATGGAAGACAGCACTATCCAGGAGTTTGGAGAGGGCGGAAATTTTGAATATTTAATAAGGATTAGTGATACCAAAGCTGATCTCAGCAATGCCTCTAAGGATGTTAAAAACGCCTTAGATAATGTTTTCGGTAAGGATAAAGTTGAGATCAGGAGAATGGAGATGGTCGGGCCGAAGATTGGAAAAGATTTACGGGAAAAGGCCCTTTTTGCCATATTTTATGCACTCCTTTTTATGGTTATATATATCTCCGGAAGGTTTGAGTATAAATGGACGGCAAGCATTATCATGGCAGTCTCGCTTGCTATAGGTGTCTATATAATATCTTCACTGGGAATGAGTATAATCTGGCTTATTGCAGTTGCACTCCTTATTGCTATTGGCCTATGCTGGTTTTTGCGCTTAGAATATGCCCTTGGGGCGATTGTTGCGCTCTTTCATGATGTTGTTATAACATTAGGGGCCTTTGCAATTACGAACAGGGAAATTACACTGTCAATTGTAGCTGCCCTGCTTACTATAGTTGGTTATTCATTGAATGACACAATTGTTGTCTTCGACAGGATAAGGGAAAATCATAAACGTTATAAAAATCATGATTTTCAAGTCTTGATAAACCAGAGTATCAATGAAACTCTAAGCAGAACCATCCTAACATCAATAACTACTTTAATCGTTGTTATATCACTTTTTATCTTAGGTGGCGGGGTGATACACGATTTTGCCTTTGCACTATTGGTCGGCATATTGGTTGGTACATATTCTTCTATTTATGTGGCAAGCCCTATCCTTTTAATATGGGAAGGCCAGTGGTGGGAAGCTGGAGCGCACAAGACTAAAGGTGGAGTAAGAGGAGATTAATTGTATAAAGCGGAAATTCAACTCCGAAAAAAGAGGCTAAAAGCAAGGGTTATTTTACTATTAGCGGCTCTTTTTTTTGTTGGGTTCCTCTATATTTTTTTTGGCGGACATGGCAATGGTTATTTTAAGCAATCATTGAACAAGGCGCTTAATTCGGACCATACCTTCTATCACCTCATTATTGAACGAAATGGGATTGAAAATAAGCTTGTTTCAGGTCAGACCATCTACACTCACCCGTATGACAGTCTCAAGATAATTAAAGCAGACACATCAATTCTTTTTAACAGGGGTATAAGACTTTTCTCTAAGGGTTTCGACGTTAACTCCCTTCATGAGGAAACAGTCATAGCAAAACTCCTTCCCTATCAAAATATTTTTCATCAGTACACCTATGCAATAAAGATAAAATATAAAAATGACACAATTGGAGAGGTAGTTCTTGATATATCCCCGTCCAAAGAAGATTGGTTAGAAAAGCTAAATATAATAACAAATCCTAAGGAAAAATTGGACTTCCTTGATTTGGCGGTTCAAGAGGCAGGGGTCAACATAGACCTTAAGGTTAAGTTGGCGGATGAATATTTGGCCCTTAAAAAGTGGAGAGAAGGAGCCAATATTATTGAGGATATACTTATAGAAAAAAAAGACCTGGACCTTATGGAGAAACTCGCAGGTATTTATAAAAATACGCATCAGTATAATATGCTGATTGCTACATTGAGGAAAATACTTGTAAGGGCGCCAGAGAGTGTTAGGCTCAGGGCTCAACTCGCAGAGATTTTAGAAGAACAAGGCCGAATAAAAGAGGCGGTAAAGGAGTATGCCCTTATTTGTGAAAAGCTAGAGGTAGATGATAAAATAGCATGCATGAAGAATGTAGGCTATTTATTATTTAAAAATAACCGGAAAAAAGAGGCCCTTAACTGGTATATTAAAGCTGCTGAGTTAGATAAAAGTGATCCAAATCTCTATTACAACATAGGATCAATATACGATGATCTAAAGAATCCAAAATTGGCGGAAAAATATTTGCGTCTTGCCGTTGCTTTAAAGAAGGACGATACTGGAGGCAGGCTTAGACTCGGACAGTCCTTGCTTAAAAAAGGAAAATTAAAAGATGCAAAAGGATATGTAAAAGAAATTCTCAAAAAAGATCCAAAAAATTTAGAAGCGCTTTTGCTTCTAACAAATATAGAAGAAAAAGAAGGTGACTCAGAGGCGTTAAAACGAACCTATGGAAAGATTTTATCTCTTGACCCCAAGAGCACAACCGTCCTTTTTAACCTTGCGGTGTTAGAGACGGAAAAGGGAGACCTTAAAAAGGGAACCTCTTATTTTAAAAAACTAATTAAAATCAAACCAAAAGATATACAGGCCAGGGAAGCCCTGTTTGCTCTTTATCAGAGTCAAAAACAAGACGATCTTGCCTTTAACCAGGCAGTCATGTTAATCAAACTTGCACCAAAAAAAATTTCCTATTATACATATATATTTAATTATCTTGTAGCCCAGTCTAAATTTGATAAGCTGGCTAAGTATATGCGTAATGGTGTAAAGGCCAATCCAAAGAATTTTGAATTACGTCAGTATCTAATTTTGTCTTATCTCAATCAGGAGAAGAGAGAATTGGCTACAAAGGAATTAAAGGCAGCGCTGAAGTTACGACCCAATGATATTACCCTTCTTTATCAACTTGGTAAAATAGAAGAAGATGCAGGTAACTTTGACCAGGCATTGGTATTGTATAACAAAATCCTCACCCTTGCCCCAGGAGATGAAAAAGCTGAAGAAATCTATTTAAATTTAAAGCTTAGGTTATTAAAGAAAAAGAAATAACCATTACATTGCAATGCCGGGATTTTATTAATTTGAACCTTAAATACTCTTGTTTTGATAAGTAAGGAGAAGGAATATGGATAACAAGGTATGCCCTCCCTGGGTTGGCTATTTTTTGTTAAATCCCCTGCGTAGATTACTGGAAAATCCAGAAAAGATATTAGGGCAGTTCATCAGGGAAGGGATGGTTGTCTTAGAGCCTGGCTGCGGCATGGGTTTTTTTACACTGCCTATGGCAAGGATGGTTGGAGGAAATGGCCGGGTTATTGCAGTCGAGATTCAGGAAAAAATGCTGTCGGTTTTGCAACGAAGGGCTTTAAAGGCAGGACTTGAGGACAGGATAGAGATTCGTCAGTCTGGGGCAGATAAGATGGGAATCGAAGATCTATCAGGTAAAGTAGATTTTAGCGCTGCAATTCACGTAATTCATGAGGTTCCAGATCAGGTATCCTTTTTATCTGAGCTCTGGAGCGCCCTTAAACCTGAAGGAGAACTACTTGCCATAGAGCCAAAGGGCCATGTGTCTCAGGAAGAGTTTAATCAAACCCTTACTATTGCTGAAGATATTGGTTTTAAGTCTGAAAAAATGCTGTTTAAGACAGATGGCCGTCGAGCCCTGTTGCATAAGCCTTGATTGAAATAAGGGATGGATATATTAAAACTCAGCGACCTCTGCGTACTCTGCGGTAAAAAAACTTGATATTCTTAGTCTCTTCGTGACCTCGTGGCTGTACTAAATCAATGAAAGAAAAATTACAAAAGGTAAAACAAATATTAACAAACATGGAAAGCGTGCTTATCGCTTTCTCAGGTGGTGTGGACAGCGCCTTTCTGCTCAAGGTTGCAAGGGATGTATTAGGTAACAGAGTCCTCGCTGTTACTGCAAAGTCCTTAATCCATCCGTTGGAAGAGATAAAACAGGCAAAAGGTATAGCGCTGGACTTAGGGGTAAAACATAAAATAATTGAAACCCAGGAGTTATCAAACCCAAGATTTTTCAATAATTCAAAAGACAGGTGTTACTGGTGCAAAAAGGAATTGTACGGTGAATTAGTAGATATTGCAGGAAAAAATAATCTTAATTATGTATTAGATGGCACAAACTTTGATGATTTAAATGACTTTCGTCCCGGTATGAAAGCATCCCGTGAACTTGGAGCAAGATCACCCCTTGTAGAGGCAAAGCTTACAAAAGAAGATATTCGAACCCTAAGCAAAAGCATAGGCCTGAAAATCTGGGATAAACCTTCTTTGGCCTGTCTCGCCTCTCGATTTCCCTATGGCATGAAGATAACCAGTGAGGACATTACTAAGGTTGACAAGGCGGAAAGGTTCTTAAGGGGTTTTGGAATCACTCAGGCAAGGGTAAGGCATCATAACGGAATAGTTAGAATTGAGGTCATGGATGAGGATATATCTAAACTCTCAGGAGAAAAAATTAGGGGACAGATTGTAGCATATTTCAAGGGTCTTGGTTATTTATATGTTACAATTGATTTGGAAGGATACAGAACAGGCAGTATGAATGAGGCACTTCAAAAAGGTGAAATTACTTCCCCCCAATAAAACCTTTCTTGATAGCAATGCTGCCATATGCAGACATGATTTCCCTTCTACTAATGACCCCAACAAGTTTCTTTGGGTCATGCCTGTCCACTACTGGAAGAAGGGAGAAATCACCCTCGTTGATTCTTTTTAGCGCCATAAACAGGCTGTCATCTTCCATTAATGTAACTATTTCATGGGTAGCAACATCATGTGCAGTTAAGTTTTCTTTATCCTCTATAGCAGGGATTTTCTCAAAATCGGAAAAAGATAATATGCCGGTTAATTGACCGCTGCCGTTAACTATAGGAAAACTTCTTATCTTACTTCTGTAAAAATAATCCCTTAGTTCTTTAATAGTTGCATTATCTGGAATTGTCTTTACCTCTTCTCTCATATGGCTTCGGATTGGTATATTCTTCAACTGGCTTACTTCCGAGTCCGATTCTACGTCTATTTTAATATTCCTTGATTTGATATTCTGAACCCTCTGGTTGTAATACTGTATTACTTCTCTACGATCGAGCATCCCCAAAATAGATGCATGATCTTCATCTCTAACAACCGGCAGTCTTTGGATGTTTCTAAAGGTGAATTTTTTAAGCACACCGTTAAGGTCTTCAGAGGGAGTGGTAAAAATGATATCTGATCTTGCAATATCCTTCATAACGATCAGGTCTCCAATCTCCTGATCAAATAACACTCCTCTAACGTCGTTAATAGAAAAAATACCTGTCAATTTTTCGTCCCTGTCTACCACAGGGAAATATTGCTGTTGACTCGAACTGAAAACCTTCTTAAATGATTTAAAGGCCATATCTTCCGGGATTAATTCAGCCTTTCTGACCTGTGGCATCAACTCTTTCACCTTTATGGTCTCAAGGATATCTACAAAAAAGTCTCCTCTATGGGCGTTAGAATCTATTTTAGATGGAACCTGCTTTATGTAGATCGTCCATTTTCTGGATAGTAGGTATGTAACGGAACAGACCAGAAGACTTGGTAAAAGGAGATGATATGAATTTGTCATCTCACTAACAAACATAATAGTAGAGATAGGCGTATTGGAAACTGCGGCAAAGAAACCTGCCATGCCTACTACGACAAAGGACCCCGGATGCGTAACAATACCCGGCATGAGTTCATGAAATATTCTGCCTACAGCTCCTCCGAAGGCGCCTCCGATCACTACAGAAGGACCAAATACACCACCGCTGCCTCCTGAGCCAATGGAAAATGATGTAGTTGCTATTTTTCCAAATGCAAGCCCGATAAGGAATAGGGTGGAAAGCTGGTTGTGCAAGGCCATCTGTGCAAAGCCGTAGCCAAAGGAAAGGGTCTGGGGGAGAAAAAAACCAATAGTCCCGGTTATGAGTCCCCCGATAGCCGGTTTAATGTGGTTGGGTATTTTAATGCCCCATGAAATATGCTGAACGCCATAAAATGATTTAATATATAAGATCCCACCCCCTACCAGTACTAATGCCAGGACAAGGTAAGGGCCTAACTCAAGGGGGTTATCAAATTTGAAATCCGGGGATTCAAACAGAGAACCCCATCCGAATATGAGGCAGAAAACACAATAAGCTACAACTGAGGATATGCCTGCGGGAATAATAACCTCTGATTCAAATTCCGGATCTTTATAAAGGACCTCTGCTGCAAAAAGGGCGCCTGCGAAGGGGGCCCTGAAGATACTTCCTACGCCTGCGCCTATTCCGGCAGCCAGCATTATCCTTCTATCACGATCTGAAAGTCTTAATTTTGTGGCTAAAAATGAGCCAAATCCTGCTCCGATTTGCGCTATAGGACCCTCACGGCCACCTGAACCTCCTGAGGTAAGGGTTAAAGCCGATGCAATGGTTTTAATGATGGGGATCCTTCCGCGAATAAATCCCCCTTTGTTATGGTATGCATCGATGGCTGCATCAGTTCCGTGCCCCTCTGCCTCAGGTGCAAATGTGTATACAAGCCAACCGCTGATGATACCTCCGATAGCAGGTATGAAAAAAAACATCCAACGCCTGAATGGAATATCTGTTGCAGTGAAAAGGTGGTGTTCACCGGCGGGAGCAGGCGGAGTATAGCCTGCCATAAGCCCCATGAAGATATATGACCCTAACTGGCAGAGATAGTAAAATACGACAGAGCCCAGGCCGGCTATTATACCAATGAGTATGTAGTAAAATATCCGCTCCCCTTCAATATTGATTTTGCTGACCTGAGTTTTTATTTTAGAGAAGCTAATCATCGTATCAACTTATACTCAGTCTGGGATTTCCGTCAAGATTAAACAGGACGGGATGGTAAAAAATCGTATTAGTATAGCCACGAAGACACTAAGACTCTAAAATAATTGGTAAACGTTCACGGAACGTTGAAATTAGAAAATAGTCCCGCAGGGCGGGATTGGAAATTTGGCCTTCATGCTTT
>CAYSWP010000042.1:0-11510 GCA_964434795.1 uncultured Desulfobacteraceae bacterium
GTTCTCAATAAGTTGGGGTAGATTATATTTTGTGACTAATCACTGGATTCCTGCGGAGGCGGGAATCCAGAGCTATTACCCGGACTTATTGAGAAGTTACATTTCTAAATTCTAATTTCTGCATCCTGCCTTAGTCAAAAAATACATGCCTTTTTAAAAAAAATGTAAATCGGTAAATGAAGGATGCCGATTTTACTTAATTAACTTTATGCAAATATCCCCGAGAATTAAAATGTAATAATATTAAGGGCCTTTCTCAAAATCACCAGGGCATCGCCAACTGTAATTTGTCCGTCTGGGTTAGGCTGGTTGTTTGTATCTAAAGGCGCAACGTCCCCATGGTCGACATCCTTCTGGGTTGGCGTCTCAAAACTTAATGCAAAGCGTAATGCAATTAGGGCGTCACCTACATTTACTATTCCATCTCTGTTTCCAAGGGGCGCCACATCCCCGTCTGCAATAACAGTGGGTTTGTATTCGAATGCACCAATATCTACTGTTGGAGTGCCATCGCGATCACCATCAATAGTTCGGGAATTCCCCTCAAAATCATCGTCCGGAAGATCAGGGGCATTATTTTTGCCCATATCTATGCATGGAGATGTTTCCTGAAGGTGAAAGTCGGTGTTTGAAACAAAAAGCGGGTCAGAGTCTACATTGCCTTCACCTTCGTACCCACCCTGAATATTACAAAAGGTAACTACAGGGTTCCCTGAAATAAAAACGCATAAGATGCCTTTATGATTATTCTTAATAGCTTCAGACACGCTCGAGATCGATAATCTCCATTCTGTTGTTTGTTTCCGGATGTCTTGACGAGGGCCCCTCGGTCAGCACAACGAGTTGCCCTTCTACTCCATGAGATCGAAGCCAGCCTTTAGCGTATGCCTTCCAATCCTCAGGATGGTCCGGTTCATGAATGGGATATACCCCATAAGAAAACTGGAGGCCTTGGCATGTGGCCTCCTGAGAACTGACTGCCATTATCCAAACAGGGATCCTGAATCGTGTAATACTTCTTGCAGACGCACCGCTCCTGGTGGGAACGAAGATTGCTGCAGGAGAAATACGTGTTAATGTGGCCTCAACACTTAGGGCTATCAGATCACTAAGATTTTCATTTTCTTTAAATACTGACTCCTTCAGGGCGTCCCGTACTCGGTGATACTTGCGGAGTGGTTCAATAGAAACACTAATCTTTGCTAACATCTCCACGGCCTCTACCGGATAACTGCCCATGGCCGATTCTCCGGATAGCATGACACAGTCTGTACCATCAAGAATGGCATTGGCCGCGTCCGTTGCCTCTGCACGGGTAGGGCGTATATTGACCGTCATTGATTCCAGCATTTGTGTGGCTGTAATTACAGGCTTGCCCTTGAGGTTTGCCAGATAAATCATTTTTTTCTGGGACACGGCAATTTCCTCAATTGGTCTTTCCACTCCAAGGTCACCCCTTGCTATCATGATTCCGTCAGATACCTTGAGTATTTCCTCTAAGTTATCTTCCGCCCCGGCACGTTCAATTTTGGCAATAATAAAAGGGTTGTACCCCATTGTATTGGCCGCATCACGCACAGCGATGATATCTGCAGCGCTCTCCACAAAGGATTGACTTACTGCATCTATCCCTTCCTGCATGGCAAACCCAAGACACTGGAGATCTCGGTCAGTGAAAGCACTGATTCCAAGGTCAATGTTAGGCAGGTTTAGACCCTTTCTCGAACTTAATTTTCCCCCGACTATAGTCTTACAATATACGTCATTTCCCACTATGTTTATAACTTCAATTTCAATATACCCGTCGTTAATATACAGTGTATCCCCCGGTTTCACAACCTTTGGAAGGCGAGTAAATGACACGGATATACGTCCCTTCTCACCAACGATATCATCGGTTGTCAAAATTAAGTTATCTCCTTTTTTTAATTTTATGGGATCTGTAGCCAACTGGCCTAATCTCATTTTTGGGCCTGGAAGGTCGGCCATTATGGCCAACCTGCGCCCAGTGGCACGGGCAGCATCTCGTAAATTTCCAATTATTCTTTTATGGCTATTAAAATCACCATGGGAAAAATTTAAACGGGCCACGTTCATACCTGCCAGCATCATCTTTTCCATGACTTCAGGAGATTCTGATGCCGGACCTATCGTGCATACTATCTTTGTCTTGTTTTTAGGCAGCTTCATAAATATTTTCCTCCTCTATAAAGAAACCTCCGATAACATTTGAGACATTTTTTACATAGGAGTATGTAAATAACCAGACTTGATGTCAACCATAAAATAGGCAATTTAATCTTAATTATAAAGGTTGAAATTTGCCTGGTTTTTGTGTTTATATTTACAGTAAATTTTAAAAGATAAAAAATTGATGAAAAATAATATAAAAATACGGTTTCTCCATGTTTTTTCTATTGCTTACCCAATAATCATAATTTTATTTTTCCACATGGCATATGCAAATGTAGACCTTACGCCTGTCAGGCAAATAAACATAGGGTTTCAGGCTCTTGATATAGCCACTTCGGAAGATGGGAAGCTTGTATTTGTGCTTGCGCCAGAGAAGGTTCTTGTCTACTCTTTAAAAGAAAACAAGATCATAAACAGCATTCCGCTTGCCGATACCTTCGACAGGATAACCTATTCTGTAAAAAATAATCAGCTTATCCTGACCAGCAGCACTTCCAAAATCCTGAAGATCATCCAGGTGGAGTCGATCTATGATATAGATATTTCCGGGCGCCCTTTTAAAGGCCCTGCAGGTGCACCGGTGACCATCGCAATTTTTGACGATTACCAGTGACCCTACTGTGCTCGGATAGAGCGCCTAATCCAGCAGGTGCTGGATCAATATCCGGATAAGATCAAACTAATTGTCAAACACTTTCCCCTCTCCGGGCATATGTTCGCGATGAAGGCAGCGCAAGCGGCTTTGGCAGCGAATAGGCAAAATAAATTCTGGGAATTTCGTCGTAAACTATTCGAAAACCATCAATCCATAGATGATGCTAAAATCCAGGAGATAGCAAAATGTCTCGGGCTTGATATGGAAAAATTCGAGAAAGACATGAGCTCTCAATCTATTAAAAATATTATCACAAGAGATATCATCAATGGCAAAAAAATCGGTGTTCACGGGACCCCAACCATTTTTATCAATGGTAAACGAATGAAGAACAATAATCTATTCCTCCTCTTTAATATCATTGACGCTGAAATCAAACGAAATGGTTGAATTTAACCTTCTTCAATCTTTTTACTGTAATTCGTATGCACCAAATTGTTCAATAGAATGAGATTGAAGGTTCGGCAAAGGAGCGATATTTAAAACCATGCGATATAATGAAAAATCTACGAAATTAATTGATGCCCACTGCCATCTTTATTCGTTGTCCGGCATAGAAGATGCCATTCTCAGCGCATGCGATGCCGGTGTTTCAAAGGCGATTGTAGTGACCGAGGACCTGGACACAATGGAGAAAACGTTGAGATTGAGGGATAAGTTCCCTGAATTTGTGCTCCCAGGCCTTGGAATTCATCCGGTAAATCTCCTAAGAATGAATGATAGCGAATGGGAAAGGTCATTTGCCTTCTTAAAGCGCCATGCCCATGAGATTTCCTGCATTGGGGAAATTGGCCTGGATTATAAATATGCTAAAACAGCAGAGGAACAAGATAGGCAGATTCGTGCCCTTCACGCTCAAATGGACGTAGCATCTGAAAATAATTTACCTGTAAATCTTCATTCCAGAAGGGCGCTCAGACAAACCATGGATGAGGCCGTTTCCTTTCACAAAAAAACCGGCCTTAATGCCCTTATGCACTGGTTTGCTCACTCAAAAAAGCTTTTAAGGATTACCAATGAAAATGGGCTTTTTGTATCTGTTGGGCCATCCATACTTTTTTCAGAAGAATCCATGAACCTCGCCTTCTCCGTTGACCCTGACCTTATATTGTTGGAAACGGATACACCTGTGTGCTACAGCGGTAAACCTTCGAGTCCGGCATGGGTGGCAAAGGTGGCAGATAAATTGATTGCTGATTACCCTGAAAATGCCCTGTCAAAAGAAAAACTATCAGAAAACACATTACGGTATCTGAGCTAAGTGTTGGATTTTGGAAATTAACCCCTAATCGTAATCCATTAACGGTTGCTATTTAAGTATGAAGCTGACTGGTATTTTAACCCACATTTCCACTAATTCATCCCCTTTTTTACCAGGGTGAAAAAGCCATTTTTTTACACCCTTTATGGCAGTCTTATCTAATATTTTATAGCCGCTTGACGTTATCAAACGTATAGATCCTGCGTGGCCGTCTTTTTTTACAAGGACCTCCAGGACTACCTTCCCCTGATAACCCCTCTTTCTCGCCAGCTTAGGGTAAAGGGGAGGGCTGTTTTTTTTGTACATGGGAACAGCCTCAATAATCGGAGCAGCAGGGGTATGGGAAGGTGATTGTTCCGGATGGTTGATCTCCTTGTCTGCTTCTTTTGCTACTGGAAAGGCCATTGGTATGTCTACCATGTCAGGTAAAAAGACATTGTCGTCCTCCGGTAAAATCTTCTTCTCTTTAACAGGCACGGAATCCAATTTTTGAAAATGGATGGGCTTTTTGTCCATTTTTGGAGGTCTTTCCTTTTTTATGCGGCGTTTATGTGTGATTTTTTTCACATTGGGGTTCTTTTTCGTTTTTTTAAGGCTTGATTTTATACGTGGTTTTATCTCCTTTTTTTTCTTATCCTTTTTTTTGGGCTCTTGAACAATCAGAGGCCGCTCTCTTATTGCAGCAGTTTTTTTATTTAGAGCAGGCTTAATCAGGTCAATTGCGAGGGCATTATAGTTTCTTTTTGGGGGGACTTTAAGGGGAACCTTAAAAAGGCTGAGATCTGTCAATGCAAAAAAGAAATGAATCGATAATGCAATTAAAAAAGAAAGGAACAAATACCTGCTCAAGGATTATTCTCCTTATTGGTCTGCAATGAAATCCTGCTGATACCGGCTTCTCTTATCTGATCCATTACATTAATGAGACGCTGACATGAAACCTTTTTGTCGGAAGAGAGAAATAATCCTGGGTGTTCACCTTTACCGGTCCTGAGCTTTAATAGTGCGCTGAGATCTTTTAACAAAATATTATGCCCATCTAATAGTATACCGCCGTTTTCTTTAATAACCACTGATAGGGGTAGACCCTTTTCTGTTTTTGCGGTGGAAGAAACCGGTAAATTAACGGATATACCCCTGTTCACGACCATAGAAAGCATTGCATAGATAAAGAAAACGAGAAGAAGGAAAACTATGTCTATCAGGGGCAGCATTTCAATCCTTGCCCTTTTCTGTTTTCCAAGATTAACCTTCATAGGGCTTTCCAGCGTTTTTCCCGGCCTTTTTTTCCAAGTCAAGTTTTTCGTAAACTATTTCCAGGCTTGTGGCATATTTTTCTATTAGGGTCGCTGCTTTTTCTACCCTTGAATTAAAGTAGTTGAATGGAAAAAGCGATAGAATAGCTATGCCCAGGCCTGATGCAGTAGTTATGAGGGCCTGGGCAATTCCAACCGTCACTGCCTGTGGATCGGCCAAGCCGGTCTTTCCCAAAAGTTCAAATGAGAGGATAATGCCTATTACCGTTCCGAAAATTCCCAACAGCGGGGACACAGTGATCATAGTGTCAAGAACGGATAAATGCTGTCTCATCCTGTCTAATTCATCTGAGGCTGCTGTCTCCATGGCCTTGGTCATGCTAAATTCCCTATGTAGTATTCCCGTGACAAGGATTTTTATGATAAAATCCTGGGAATTTCCAATTTTTTCCCTTGCAGTTGACCAGTCTCCCAGCTCAGCGAGTGATAAGACGCTGTTGACTAATGTGTGATTTCTCCTGTGATTCTCTATTATCCAAAAAATTGTCCGTTCAATTATTACAGTCAGGGCGATTATTGAACAGGCTAAAAGAGGGTACATTATGGGACCACCTTTGATAAATACATCAATCATGATGACTCCTTTTTATCTTTGTGCTTTTTTGACAGAATTGTAATACGAGGTGTATTGCTGATAGGGTTTTTGTCTACAAGTACAGGGCATTGGTATACTGTGCTTATGTTTTCAGCGGTGATTACCTCAGAGGGTGTACCTATTTTATATATTTTTCCCTTGTCCAGGAGAATAATCCTGTGGCAAAATTGAGCAGCCAGGCTAATATCATGAGAAACTATTATTAAGCTCATGGCCTGGGTCAGGAAAGAGATGATTTCAAATATTTCTACTTTATGCCTTATGTCAAGGAATGACGTTGGTTCATCTAACAGGATTATTTGGGCTCTTTGCGTCAATGCCCGGGCAATGAGAACTCTTTGTTTCTCCCCTCCTGATAATTCATGGATAGATCTCGTTGCCAGGTCAAGCGTAGAGGTGAGTTCCATAGATTTCTCGGCTATTTTTAGATCTTCTTTTTTTTCAAAGGGAAAATGCCCCAAGTGAGGAAAACGCCCCATAAGCACTACCTCAAATACTGAAAATGGAAATCTAAAAATCGATTCCTGGGGCACCATGGCTATATGTCTAGCAATATGACCTCTTTTAAAATGATATATTGATTTGTTTCCCAACAGGACCTCTCCTTTTTGTATTCTGAGAAGTCCGTCTATAATCCTCAGCAAGGTGCTCTTCCCTGAACCATTAGGGCCAATGATGCCGATAATTTCCCCCTTTCCGAGTTCAAAACCTATATCTTGAACACACCACTGGCGGCCATACTTAAAGCAGACGTTATTCAGTGTTAATTCTGGGTCCAACGGCTACCTCTCTGCTTTAATAGATATATAAAGAAGGGAGCGCCTAAAAATGCGGTCACCACCCCTACCGGCAGTTCACTGGGCGATATTATTGTCCTTGCCAAGGTGTCCGCCGCTATCACAAAAGAGGCGCCTCCAAGTGCGGAGGCTGGTATCAACAGCCTATGGTCAGGACCTATAAACATCCTCATAAGGTGAGGTACAATGAGGCCGACAAAACCTATTATTCCAGAAAAAGATATAACTATGCCGGTTATTAAAGAAATTCCAAAAAATGATACCCACTTAACCAGTTCCACCTCCACGCCCATTTGAAGGGCAGAGTCCTCTCCCCCCACTAAAAGATTAAGGTGTCTGGAAAAGACGTAAATTATGCCCGAAGCAATAATGATAATGGGAAAACTGATTGATAGCTGGCTGTATCTGCTTTGTGACAAGTCACCATATAGCCAGAAAAGCATGGAATGTAATCTGGCGTCGCTGGTGGTAGAAATGAAAAACATTATAATAGCCGTGAAAAAAGCATTAACGATTACCCCGGTAAGGAGTAATGTAGATGACTCAAGCCCACCTTGCCGCCTGCTTATGCCCATTACCAGAAATACCGTAAATATAGCCCCTGTGAAGGAGAGAAGGGGCACGCCGAGATTAATGCTGAAGCCAAAAAAAATACCAATGATAGCGCCAACGGCAGATCCGCTTGATATACCCAGTATAAAAGGCTCTGCCAGGGGATTTCTAAGTAGGGCCTGAAATACTACTCCACCAAGGGACAGGGAAAACCCAACTACACCGGCAAGTAAAATCCTCGGCAACCTTATCTTAAAAAGAATCATCCACGTGGTTTGATCAATTGATTGGTGGTCGAAAATCCACATTAAAACATGCTTTAAGTGGATCCTTGCAGGGCCCATACATAAAGATGTAAATGCTGCAATTGCCAGGATACCAAATAAAACAAGCCCTACAGTCATAACCCTTAAAGGTGTTATTCTATGATATTTATTGCGCCTCATCCCATTTGATCTCTGGATGTATCAATTTGGCCATCTCTTCTAAACCCTGAATTATTCTCGGTGACGCCCTGTCTATTAGATCAGAGTCTATAAGATAGACACTGCCCTTTTGCACGGCAGGCAACGTAGGCCATTCAAACCATTCCCTTTTTGCCTTTTCAAACTCCCCTCCTCTTTCCATGGACGATATGATTATTACATCCGGCCCTTTATTTATTATTTCTTCCATGTTGATTTTTGGGTATGGGATATTCTGCTCTCTTATCATGTTTTTGCCGCCGGAAAGTTTTATTAAATCGTTATGCATTGTGCGTTGACCAACGCTTATAATAGGTTTCATATTTATTACAAGCAGAACCAATGGTCTGGGGGATTTTGTTAATTTATTCTTTATCGCCATTGTCCTCTGTCTGAGATCACTAACCAGTTTTTTTGTCCTGATGTTTACCCCACAAACCTCCCCGATTTTTTCTATGGATTGCAATACCTGATCAATATTCTTAGGGTTAACAATGTATACAGGGATGCCTGCCTCTTCAAGCATTTCAACATCCCCTCTCTTGTTTCCGTCTGCCGTGCCTATAACAAGATCGGGGTTTAGCATTATTACCCTCTCAATGTTTATTTCCAAATAAGTGCCTATTTTAGGCTTTTTTTTGGCCTCCTCTGGATAATAACTGAACATGGTCACGCCGACAAGTCTGTCTGCTAATCCAATAAAATAAATTATCTCTGTAATGCTTGGGGCCAAAGAAATAATTCTTTTTGGGGCATCAGATAATTCAATTTTCCTCCCCAACGAATCGAAGTAAGCAGCGGCATGTGATGTAAGGGGTAAAAAAAGAAGGATTATTACCATAAATATAGTTATATTAAATCTCTTGGTCACGTAGAAAGCCCTTCTAAAAAATCGCAAAAAAAAGTCCTTAAATCCTGATGGATTCAAGGACTGCACCCTGTTTACTTGGCCCTTAAATAAACGGCTCATATATCTAATTATATCACAATGGCAGGTCTTCTGGCTTCCCCGCCCTTTTAGCGGCCTTCCCATCCGGTACTCAACTCTAAATAGTATTTCGTTTGCTACGACATCGATCGCAATTCTTACTGACGACTATGCCGATGCTCTGTCCTAAGAAGTTGAGTGTCGGACAGTGGCACACCATGGCTAAAAAGGTTCCCTTCTCCGAATGAAATAAGAAAAGGGCGGGGTTACAGCGGCGGGACCGCTTCCGATTTTAACGGAATTCCCTTTTGAACAACTAATGTACCATTTGCAATATATTATAATTTATTTTAGTCTGAGAATATGTATTCCAAACCGAGGTTTCTTTTTTCTGTTGAGCATATTTTAAATTGCTTCCGGCCTAACTAAAATCTTCTCAGTTTTTTTCTAAGTCTTTTAGCGGCCTTTGCCTGTTTCTTTTTCTTTTGGATGCTCGGTTTATCGTAGAACCTTCTTTCCTTTATCTCTGAGAAAAATCCTTCTTTTGAAAGCTTTCTCTTTAGATCCCTTATAGCCTTTTCTATTTGATTATTATATACAATTACCTTCATAAAATAGTTTGCAAACGACTAAAATCTTATTTTCCGGAGATTTAAATATGTTAGTCGTCTAAAAAATTCACCTCCCCCATTAAAAATTGTTTTGTTCAGTATCTATACCCCGGAAGGCCACAAATTGCGATTTTTCAATGGCCCTGAACATCAATAGCTGCGTTGTTCAGGCTCGCAATAGCGCGCTATTGCGAGCCTTCACGCCTTGCTCTTGAAGCTCATTGCTCATCGAAAAAAATGCAATTTATAACCTTCCGGGGTATATAAATATTAACTTTTTATGCAAAAAATTAAATATAGAGCAAATTATATATGTAGTTTATTAATTGTCAATACTTTTCTTTGTATTTTAAACCTTTTCCAGCCTTACAATTGATTCTATATGATATGTATGGGGGAACAAATCCACCGGCAGGACTTCTTTCACTCTGTATTTATCTAACAAGAGGGCAACATCCCTGGCCAATGTAGCCGGGTTGCATGAAATATAAATAATTTTTTCAGGCAGCATTATGAGTATTTGCTCTATCACCTTTTTATGCATACCTGCCCTTGGCGGGTCGGTCACTAATAGGTCAATATGGGCATCAACTTGAGACAACAATGTTTTTACATCTCCACATAAAAATTCACAGTTGTCTATGCTGTTTAAATCACAGTTCCTTTTTGCATTCACTATAGCGCTTTCAGATATATCTATGCCGATTACCCTTGATGCATCCGGGGCTAAAAATATTGAGTCTGTCCCTGTTCCACAATAAAGACTAAGGACAGTCTCTTTTCCTGTTAAATGGGAAAAATCCTTTACCTTTTGATACAGTTTCTCGGCTGTCGGCGTATTAGTCTGAAAAAAAGAATTTGCTGATATCTCAAAAACAAAAGGGCCTATCTTATCCTTTATTGTTCTCGTTCCCAGAATGAGTTTTTCCATCTCCCCAAAGGCCGTGCCCCCTTTTCTGGTATTAACATTATTTACCACAGAGGATATCTCCTTAAATCTGTTTTTTAAGGCTAAGGCCATGTCCTTGATAATATCATCTCTCTGACCGTTTGTTACAACATTAACCATCCATTCATTGAAACAATAAGAGTGGCGTAACATAAGATAGCGCCAAAATCCCTGATGGCTTTTCAGCCCATATACGGGAATTTTACTTTTTTTTACATATTTCTTTACTGCTTGCAATATATCGTTGCCCATTTCACTCTGAAGAAGACAGCCTTCAATATCTATGACCTTGTTAAAGGTACCCGGCACATGAAGACCAAGGGCAATATCATTATTTTCAACTCCCTCTTGCTTCTCCTCAGGGAGTAACCATCTTTTTTCTGAAAATGAAAACTCCATCTTGTTCCTATAACCAAACTCACTAAAGGAGGGGATTGTAGAGTGTACCTGAAAATTTTCCGTCTTGCCGATATGATAAAGGAGCTCCTCTACAAAGAGACGTTTGTATTCAAGCTGCTTGCTATACTCAATAAACTGCCATTTGCAACCCCCGCAATATCCGCTGTAGGGGCAAGGTGCGATTATTCTGTGAGGGGATGGCTCAAGTAACTTTAAAAACCTCGCCTCGGCATAATTCTTTTTTACCCTGAATATCCTTGCTTCAGCAATATCGCCTGGTATGGCCTGTTCCACAAAGATTGCCATTTCATCCCTATAGGCCAGTCCTCTTCCTCCGTATACGAGTTTTTCTACTTTTAATTCTAAAATGTCTCCTTTTTTGATGTCCATTTTCCTTATTCCGTTAAAAATTCACAATACCATTGCCACTATATAAGGACAGGGGAATCTTTTTTTGAATGGCCGCAACACACATAGTCTTAGTACCTGTAGATTGGAGCGAAGCGACTTCAATAAATCACCAATCAACAATCGAAAATCATCAATCTAATACGCCCCATGAAATGATGCATAATATTTGCGGCCGAAAAAAGAGACTTCCCTGTCCTGTTGGGTTATAACTTGTCTCTTGTTCAACTTATACGTTTTTTACATATATAACCCTGGAATGAAGCGCCAGGGTCATTTGCTGAAATGTAAAATGTTCATAAAATGTTCAATAGCTCGCTGAGAAGTTTGCAAAGGTAGCTGAGAAGAAATAAAAAAACAAGCGGTTAAATAAGCCTTCATA
>CAYSWP010000043.1:0-11248 GCA_964434795.1 uncultured Desulfobacteraceae bacterium
ACAAAATGGCTTAAGGTGATAAGAAAACAAACTTTAAGCCCCTAAACCCTTAAACTGTGAACGGTTACAAATAATTTAAGTAATTACAATTAAATAGCATACTTTTCAAATATTTAATTTAATTTTTTTTAATATTATTATTAATTTATTATTATCAGGTTTTTAAATGAAGATTTATTAACATTAATAAAGAAAGTAGTTTAAAAAAAGTTATATCAAATCAATAAATTATACGTATTATTAACAATTAAACACTTAAATTATTATTATTAAGGTATATATAGTATTATAATAGATATACAAAGTCTGAGGTAAATATGGAAATAAAAATAAATAGAGAAACTTTATTGAAGGGTATTTATCGTGTTCAAGGGGTGTTAGAAAAAAGAAGTAATATGCCTATATTATCATCAGTTCTTTTAACTGCAAAGGATGATAAGCTGAAAATATCCGCTACAGACCTTGAGGTAAGTTTTGAAAAAAGTTATCCAGCTAAAATTATAGAATCTGGAGATATTACAATATCAGGAAAACAACTTTTGGATATAACAAGAGAAACAAATAGTGACGAAATTCATATAACAGAAAAAGAAAACAATAAGGTTTATATTTCAGATGGTAATGCCCATTATAATTTATCTTTCTTGCCCCCGGATGAATTTCCTGTTTTAGCTGAAATAAATGAGTGTGTATTAATAGAAATAAATGGTAAACTTTTATCTGAAATGATTAGTAAAACCATTTACGCTACAACAATGGAAGAATCAGGGTTTAGATTATCAGGAGTTTTTATACAAGAAATTCTGAATAAGGAAGATATATATTTTAGGATGGTTTCTACAGACGGTCATAGACTATCTCTAATTGATAAAAAAATTCCGGATATTGAAAAATTAGGATAAAAAGATGGTGTATTGATTCCTAAGAAAAGTTTAATAGAGCTAAATAAATTTGCATTAGAGGAAGAAACCGTATTTATTGGATTACAAAAAAATAATTTTATTGTTAAAAAAAATGAGGCCGTAATTGTTATTAGGCTGTTAGACTCAAAATTCCCAGACTATAAAAATATGATTCCTGAGGCGCAGGAGGATGATAAATTTATTTCCTTTAATAAGAAAAACCTCATAGATACTATGAAAAGAATGATGATAGTAGGAGGTGATCAGTATAAGGGCGTGACGTTTGATATTTCAGAAGATTACATAGAAATGATCTCTGAAAATCCAGATCTCGGGGATGTTAAAGAGAAAATAAAAATTGAATATCAAGGAGCTCCTGTAACAGTAGGTTTTAATCCAAAGTATTTCATAGACGTCCTTCAATCTATGGAAAGTGAAATTATATTTTTAAAAATAAAAAATGAAAATAACCCATGTTTTATAACCGGGGAAATAGATGAAGGTTTTGTAGGTTTAATTATGCCCATAAGGATTTAATATATGACAAGCGCTGATAAATATACTGCATCAAGTATAAAGGTTTTAAAAGATTTAACGGCTGTTAGGAAAAGACCGGCAATGTATATTGGAAATACATCGGTAGAGGGCCTTCATCATTTATTATACGAGGTAGTGGATAATAGTATAGATGAAGCCCTGGCAGGGTTTTGTGATCAGATTGATATTAAAATACTGAGCGATAATAGTATTATTGTAAGGGATAATGGGAGGGGTATACCTGTAGATTTACATAAAGATGAAAATATATCTGCTCTTGAGGTTGTAATGACAAAACTTCATGCAGGGGGTAAGTTCGATGATAACAGCTATAAAGTCTCCGGAGGTTTACATGGAGTTGGTGTTTCCGTAGTTAATGCACTTTCTGAATATCTTGAAGTGGAGGTTTATCTTAATGATAATGTTTATTACCAAAGATACGAAAAAGGGATAACTACCTGTCCATTAGAGATAATAGGTAAAACAAAAAGAAGAGGAACAGATATTCAATTTAGACCTGATAAGGAAATATTTGAAAGCGTTGATTTTAGTTTTGATATAATTTGCCAGCGTATGAGAGAGCTGGCATTCCTTAATACAGGGTTAAAGATAAACATTAAAGATGATAGGACAGATAAAGAGAAAAATTTTTCTTATGAAGGTGGCATATCCTCTTTTATAGAGTATTTAAATAAGAATAAGGATGTTATACACCCTAAACCTATTTATATTCAGGGAGTGAGAAATGATGTTGTTATTGAGGTAGCATTTCAATATAGCCAATCTTATACACAAAAACTTTTTTCCTTTGCTAATAATATCAATACAAGAGAAGGAGGCAGTCATTTAATCGGGTTTAAGGCGGCATTAACAAGGAGTATTAATTCTTACCTTCAAGGAAGCCAACAGAATAAAAAAATTAAATTAACAGGGGATGATGTAAGGGAAGGAATTACAGCGGTTATAAATATTAAATTAAAAGATGCGCAGTTTGAAGGTCAAACAAAAAGTAAACTTGGTAATAGCAATATAAAGGGTTTGGTTGAGAATTTAGTGAATGAGAAACTTAATGAAATATTTGAGGAAAATCCGTCTTTAATTAAAAATATTTTAAATAAAGTAATAGGGGCAGCAACAGCAAGAGATGCTGCACAGAAAGCAAGGGAATTGACAAGAAGAAAAGGTATTTTATCGGACAGTTTTCTGCCTGGAAAACTTGCTGATTGTCAGGAAAAAGATCCTAAAAAGGTAGAGGTGTTTTTAGTGGAGGGAGATTCAGCCGGTGGGTCCGCTAAACAAGGGAGGGATAGAAAATTTCAAGCTATTTTACCACTTAAAGGTAAGATACTAAATATAGAGAAAGCCAGATTTGATAAAATGCTTTCAAGCTCTGAAATAAAAACCATAATCTCAGCCTTAGGCGCTGGTATAGGTCAGGGAGAATATAATCTTTCCAAACTTCGTTATGATAAGGTAATTATTATGACGGATGCAGACGTTGACGGATCTCATATAAGAACGCTGCTTCTAACCTTTTTTTATAGACAGATGCCTGACCTTGTGGAAGAAGGGCATTTATACGTAGCGAAACCACCTCTGTATAGAATGAAAGACGGAAAAACAGAGTTATTCTTTCATAACGAAGAGGTTTATAATTCCTATCTTATTGATAGGATTTCAAGTAAAGAAACAGTTTGGTTAGATGACGAAAAAAATATAACCGGGAAAAAACTAAAGTCAGCTCTTTATATTTTAATAGATTACCTTGATATAATCAAAAAATTAACAAAAAAAGGCTTTAGTGATAGATTTTTAAATATTCTATGTAAGAGAAATATCAAAAAAAGCTGTTTAAAAGATGAGGAATTAACTAAAAAGCTTTCAGATGAATTAACGGAATTACTTTTTATCACAAAAACAGTATCCTTTGATGAGGAACATAATCGTTATGAATTATTAATAAAGGATGAGAAGAACAATGGACACATCTTTAAATTTAATTGGGAATTATTAAACTCTCCGGATTACCAAAGGTTATTAAATCTTTACCAAAAAGTTGAGGAGTTTGATAGGTCTTGCTTTTGGGTTGGTAACACGGATAATAAGGTAAAAATAGAAACAAAAGAAAAACTTGTTGAATATCTTATTGAAAAGGCAAAAAAAGGCACTGTTATCCAGAGATATAAAGGATTAGGAGAAATGAACCCTGAACAGCTATGGAAGACCACCATGGATCCGGAAAAAAGGAGTATGGTTAATATTACAGTTGAGGATGCCGTAGCGGCTGATGAAATTTTTACATTACTTATGGGAGATAAGGTTGAACCAAGAAGGGAATTCATAGTAAACAATGCCTTAGAGGTGCAAGAGCTGGATATTTAAAATAAAAGAAGCCTTTAAATTTAACTATAAAATTTTTATTATTACTATTAATATTTATAACTCAAAAACCAGGTCTATATTTTTAGGTATTTAAAATATTATCAACATATTTTACTTATCCCTTCTTTTTATCATCTCTTTAAGGTTTTTTTTAGATAAACTCCTTTTATAGTTTAATACAATAATCAGCGCACTTTTCTATAAAAATTCAATATACATAAAACGATCTAATTTTAGGCGGTTAGCCTAAGGAGATAAAATGAATTCAGATCAAACAAAAAATCCATCCACCATTACAATAGAAGAGGAAATGAAAAAATCTTATCTGGAATATGCCATGAGCGTTATTGTGGGAAGGGCGTTACCGGATGTACGGGATGGACTAAAACCTGTTCATAGAAGGATCCTTTTTGCAATGGAACAGCTAAAAAACTACCATAATCGGCCTCCTAAAAAATCTGCGAGGGTTGTTGGAGATGTTATAGGTAAATACCATCCCCACGGTGATGCCGCTGTTTATGATACTATTGTAAGAATGGCCCAAGATTTTTCTATGAGATATCCGTTAATAAACGGTCAAGGTAACTTCGGATCGGTTGATGGAGATCCTCCTGCAGCCATGAGATACACAGAAATAAGGATGAACAGTATAGCCGAGCAGTTTTTGTTGGACGTAGAAAAAGGAACAGTTGATTTTGTACCAAATTATGATGGTTCTCTATCAGAGCCCACACTTCTTCCTACAAATATACCAAACCTGTTAATTAGTGGTTCGTCCGGTATTGCAGTAGGTATGGCCACTAATATTCCGCCTCACAACCTTAATGAAGTTTGCGATGCCATTATACATACAATCGATAATCCGGATATAAACATAGGAAACCTTATGGAGGATATAAAAGGACCGGATTTTCCAACAGCAGGCTTTATCTATGGAGCTAAAGGAATTCAAGAGGCCTATTTAACCGGAAGAGGGATTATAAAAGTTCGGGCCAGGGCTTTTATTGAGAAAATCGGTGAGAACAGAGAAAGAATAGTTATAACGGAACTACCATATCAGTTAAATAAGGCAAATTTATTAAAGAATATGGGTGCATTAGTTAAGGCTAAAAAAATTGAAGGGATAAGCGACATAAGAGATGAGTCGGATAGAGAGGGAATGAGAGTAGCAATCGATGTTAAAAGGGATGGAGTAGCAATGATAATTTTAAATCGTCTCTATAAATTTACACAAATGGAGGCGTCGTTTGGTATCATTATGCTTGCCATTGTTAATGGAAAACCGGAGGTATTAAACTTAAAACAAATAATAGGGCATTTTATTGATCACCGGAAAGAGATAATAATTCGAAGGACAACATTTGAATTAAAAAAGGCTGAGGAAAGAGCCCATATTTTAGAGGGGCTAAAAACCGCCCTTGATCACCTTGACAGTGTTGTGCAGTTAATCAGATCCTCATCCAGCCCTTCAGATGCAAAGATTAAGCTTGTAGAAAAATTTAAACTCTCAAATATACAGGCACAGGCAATCCTTGATATGAGGTTGCAGCGTTTAACAGGACTTGAAAGAGATAAAATAAACGATGAATACAATAGTATTATTAAAGACATAGAGAGATTGAAGGCTGTTTTAAATAGTGACGCACTTGTTTTTGATATTGTAAAGAAAGAAACTACGGAAGTTAAAGAGAAATATGGGGACGATAGGAGAACCGAGATTATTGCAAATGCGGAAGAGATTGACGTTGAGGATCTTATTGTTGATGAAGATATGGTAATAACCTTAAGTCATGCAGGCTATATTAAGAGAAATCCCATAAGCCTTTACCGCGCACAAAGACGAGGCGGAAAGGGTGTGTCAGGGGCAAAAACCAGGGAAGAGGATTTTGTTGTGTCTATGTTTGTAGGCTCTACCCATGATTATATGCTTTTCTTTATGAATACAGGCAGACTTCACTGGAGGAAGCTTTACCAGATACCCGAGGCAGGAAGATTATCAAAAGGAACGGCAATTGTAAACTTACTAAACCTCCAGCCTGGGGAGCGTATAGCAACTGTAATATCAATAAAGGGCTTTGAAGATGCAAAATATATAATCATGGCCACTAAAAAAGGTCTGGTAAAAAAGACCAGCCTTTCTGCCTACAGCAGGCCCAGACCAACAGGGATCACTGCTATGAGAATCAACGAAGGCGATGAATTAATAGGAGTTCAGGTAACAACCGGGGAGCAAGACATTTTTTTAGGCTCTAAGATGGGAAAGGCCATACGTTTTAATGAGGCCGGCCTAAGGAGTATGGGCCGTGTAGCTGCCGGAAATTTAGGTATTAGGCTTAATAAAGGTGACGAGGTAGTGAGTATAGAGATCTTAGATGAAGGGGCGACAATACTGACAATAACAGAGAACGGATATGGAAAAAGGACGGAAACAAAGGAATACAGGGTGCAAAAAAGGGGCGGAAAGGGCATTTTTTTAATAAAAACATCGGAACGAAACGGCCTTGTGATAAACGCCAGCCAGGTGACACAAAACGACGAACTAATGATCCTCTCAACAGAGGGAAAGATTATCAGGATGAAAACATCCGGCATATCCGTTATTGGGAGAAATACTCAAGGGGTAAAGCTTATAAACCTTAACGATGACGAGAAAGTTGTGAGTGCGGCAAGACTCATTGAAGAATAATTTTTAACTTTTCACGGTTAATGGCTTACGGTGATAAGAATACAACCTTTGAGCTCTGTAGAAGATCCCGCTGGGCGGGGAACCTTTGAACGGTGAACGAGTATAATTATTTTAAGGTATTTAATTATCTATCGAGATTATGTGTATGAAGTGGAGAGAGAGATATTATTGCGGGGAATTACGACCATCCCATAAAGGAAAAGAGGTGAGGTTAATGGGATGGGTAGATGCAATCCGAGACCATGGAACTATTGTATTTATTCACCTCAGAGATAGAAGCGGTATTGTGCAAACCGTGTTTGACCCGAAGGTTATGACGGAAAACCTCGAAAAGGCGGGGTTACTCAGAGAGGAATACGTAATAGAGGTCAGGGGAAAGGTTGCATTAAGGGAGAAGGGTACGGAAAACTCCAATTTAGACACCGGGGACATTGAGGTGTTTGCCACGGAGATCGTTTTGCTGTCCACATCCAACACACTTCCCTTTCATATATCTGAAAAGGCCATGGTGTTTGGCGAGGATGTTAAGGAAAGCCCGAAAAATATTGATGAAGACCTGAGACTCCAATATAGATATCTTGATCTTCGACGGCCTTCTATACAGAATCTGTTTGTTAAGAGATATGAGATTATAAAATGCGTAAGGGACTACCTTCATGAACTGCATTTTATAGAGATAGAGACACCATTACTTACAAAGAGTACGCCGGAGGGCGCCAGAGACTATCTGGTACCAAGCAGGGTACATCACGGTAAATTTTACGCCTTACCCCAATCTCCCCAGCTCCTTAAACAAATACTTATGATCAGCGGGATGGATAGATATTTTCAGATGGCCAAATGTTTTCGAGACGAGGATTTACGGCCGAACCGTCAACCGGAATTCACTCAATTAGACCTGGAGGCCTCATTTATCGATGAAGAGTTTATCTATGAGGTTATAGAGGAACTAACAGTAAGAATGTTTGCATTAGGTACTATTGATCTGCCACGACCTTTTCCCAGGATGACATATCAGGAGGCCATGGACAGATACGGCACAGACAGACCTGACCTTCGATTTGATATGAGCTTTTATGATGTTACTGACATTGTAAGGAACTCCGGATACTCTATATTTAATAAGATTGCAGCAGAAGGAGGGAGAATTAAAGGGTTCTGCATAAAAGGTGGCGCTAAGAAGCTTAGTAAAAATTTACTGCAGAACGAGTATGCCCTAAAAATAGCCCCGTCATTTGGAGCCAAAGGCATGAGCTGGATGAAGGTTGTTGGTGACAGGCTGGAGTCAAATATTGTCCAATTTTTTAGCAAAACCGACCAAAATGGGCTGAAAGAACGTTTTTATGCCGGGAACGGGGATGTGTTTATAATGGTTGGTGATCAATCTCTTGATCAGGTACACAAGGCCCTGTCTAACCTTCGCCTTCATATAGCGGAACGACTTGGTTTAATCCCTTATGATTCTTACTCCCCCCTTTGGGTAACTAATTTTCCATTATTTGAGGCTAAGGAAGGAAAAATAGGCTCTCAGCATCACCCTTTTACAATACCTGACAAAGAGGATTTTGACCCTACGGACATAAAGGAACTCCTCAGCCTTAAATCCAGGGCCTATGATCTTGTAATGAATGGAGAAGAGTTGGGTGGTGGAAGTATCCGTATCCATACTATGGACACACAGAGAAGGATTTTTAAGGCCCTTGGATTAAGTAAACGTGAGATAAACGATAAGTTTGGATTTTTTCTCAGCGCATTAGAATACGGCACTCCGCCCCATGGTGGGCTCGCTCTGGGAATGGACAGGGTTATATCAATGATATTAAAAACCAATTCCATTAGAGACGTTATCGCATTTCCAAAGAACAGGCGGGCCTTTTGCCCTCTGACACAGGCGCCGTCAACAGTGAGCAGGGATCAGCTAAAGGAACTGGGCCTGGGCTCCAGGCCTGACCGGAGGAGGAATACAGGAGAAGAACAACTAAAAGACCATATAGACGACCTTAAAAAGATAGAAAGAATTTCAAGGGAAGAGGTACAACACATAGCGAAATTAGCAAGGCTGAGCATTAATGAAGCAGAGGCTGATTTATACCAAAAAGACCTCAATAATATATTAGTGTATGTAGATGAATTACAGGAATTAGACACAGACGAAGTAAGACCGATGAGCCATGTTTTAGAGGCAAAAAACGTCTGGCGTGATGACAAAACCGGTAAAATGAATAAGCCAGGGGTAATACTGTCTAACGCCCCTGTTAAGAAACAAGACTATTTTAAGGTACCAAAAATTTTAGAAGGCTAAAATATGGAATTGTGCGACAGAAGCGCCTTGGACCTGGCAAAAATGTTAAAGAAGAGAGACATTAGCTCCCGGGAAATAACAGAATCGGTATTTAAAAGGATTGACGAGGACAAAGGGTCTCTTAATGCATTTATTACCTTAAACCGCGAGGCAGCATTTAAACAGGCTGATATGGCGGATAAAAAATTCAGCAGCAAGGAAAAAACCCCATTGCTTAATGGGATACCTATAGCAGTGAAAGATAATATATGCACGCAGCAAATAGAAACTACGTGCGGCTCAAAAATACTAAAAAATTACATTCCGCCATATAATGCAACTGTAATTAAAAAAATTCTAAGAGACGGCGCCGTATTAATAGGCAAGACCAATATGGACGAATTCGCCATGGGATCTTCAACCGAAAACAGTTCATTCGGCCCTGTTTTGAATCCTTTAGATGTAGAAAGAGTTCCAGGCGGCTCCAGCGGAGGATCAGCAGCCGCTGTTGCAGCAGGGCAAACAGTCCTGGCTATCGGAAGCGACACAGGGGGCTCCATACGCCAACCCGCATCATTCTGCGGCATATCAGGCATGAAGCCGACATACGGAAGGGTTTCAAGGTATGGCCTGATATCTTATGCATCGTCATTGGATCAAATTGGCCCTCTATGCAGGACCGTTGAAGACTGTTCAGTTTTGTTGAACTGTATATGCGGCCATGACGAAAATGACACAACCTCTGCAAATATCACAACGCCGGATTTCACGGAAGCCCTAAAAAAGGACATAAAAGGAATGAGGATTGGTCTTCCCAAAGAGTATTTTGTTGAAGGGCTGGATAAGAACGTGAAAAACAATGTTATGAATGCAGTTAACTCACTGAGCAGGCAAGGGGCGGAGATTGTTGATATCTCGCTTCCCCACACGAAATATGCCATCAGTACATACTATCTTATTGCCACGGCAGAGGCAAGCAGTAATCTGTCCAGATATGATGGTGTAAGATACGGGCTCAGAACAGGCGGAGATGTGGCGGATATAATAAACATGTACGAGAAAACCAGAAGCGAGGGTTTTGGAAGCGAGGTCAAAAGAAGGATTATGCTTGGCACATATGTGCTTTCCGCCGGGTATTATGACGCCTATTACCTGAAGGCACAAAAGGCGAGAACCTTAATAAAATCCGATTTTGATAAGGCATTTGAGGCCGTTGACTGCATTATTACCCCTACATCGCCCTCTGTTGCCTTTAAGATAGGAGAAAAGATTGAAGAACCCTTACAAATGTACCTTGTAGATATATACACCGTGTCTTTGAACCTGGCCGGACTTCCCGGTATAAGCGTGGATTGTGCCGAAAATGGCGGTTTGCCTGCAGGCCTTCAAATAATAGGGAAACCATTTGATGAGGAAACAGTGCTTCAGGTAGCATATGCATACCAGCGGATAAGAGGAGAGAATTAAATGGATTACGATGCTGTCATATGCTTTGAAGTGCATGCAGAGCTCGATACCGAATCAAAGCTGTTTTGCAGATGCTCTACAGACTCTAATGCTCAGCCGAATACTAATGTTTGCCCTGTTTGCACGGCCCAGCCCGGGGCGCTCCCCGTGCTAAACCGGAAGGCCGTGGAATATTGTGTTCGAGCAGGATTATCTTTAAACTGTACTATAGCTAACCATGCCCGCTTTGCCAGAAAGAACTATTTTTACCCTGACTTGCCTAAAGGATATCAAATATCCCAGTTTGAGTTTCCCTTTTGTACGGATGGATATTTAGAGATAACCGGCGATGATGGAAACCCTTATTATGTAGGGATAGAGCGAGTCCATCTGGAAGAAGATGCAGGGAAATTATTACACTCTTCAGGGTCCTTAAAGACCTCCAAACATAGCCTCGTTGATTTTAACAGGGCAGGTGTTCCCTTAATTGAAATTGTAGCCGACCATACACGAAACCCCCTTCGGTCTTTAAAAGAGGCCAGACTTTATTTAGAGAAGATAAAGCAGATATTACAGTACGTCGGTGTTAGCCGGTGCAGGATGGAAAAGGGTGAACTTCGTTGTGATGCAAACATATCTATAAGACCGAAAGGCGCAAAAGAGTTTGGAGACCGGGTAGAGATGAAAAATATGGCGTCCTTTAAGCTGGTTTTAGAGGCCCTTTCATATGAAATAAAAAGACAGTCGGAAAAACTCCAGGCCGGGGAAACTATTATACAGGAAACAAGAATGTATGATGAAGAAAATAGAGTAACCGTGCCTATGCGAAGCAAGGAAAATGCACCTGATTACCGTTATTTCCCGGACCCTGATTTAGTAGAGATTGACCTTGACAGGGAATTTATAAAGACCGTGACAGACGATACACCAGAGCTGCCGGAACAAAAGGTGGATCGAATAATCAAGGAATATGGAATACCAAAAGGCGATGCAGTTATTTTAACGAAAGAAAAA
>CAYSWP010000044.1:0-11111 GCA_964434795.1 uncultured Desulfobacteraceae bacterium
CTGAACCCTTGAATCCTGGACCCCTTTCTCCCAACTAATTGGGAGAAGAACCAAAGATGTAAACCGGCATCCTTCATTTGCCGGCTTACATTTTTTTAAGAAGGCATGTATTTTTTGCCTAATTAAGGATGCAGAGATTTGAAACTGGAAACTGGAAATTAGAAACTTGGAAAGAAATACCGTGCTTACATGAAAAAGTAGTGACCATATTTTTACCTTAATAACAGTTGCGGGGCAGAAGGGATTTTCTCCTGCCCCTTTTTATTGAGCTATCACACTTTTATCTTGACACTCTGCCTTTTTCTTATCTATATTATAGTTACATTGTAGCTATACCCGGAAGGCCACAAATTGTGATTTTTCAATGGCCTTGAGCATCAATAGCTGTGTTGTTCAGGCTCGCAATAGCGGGCTACTACGAGCCTTCACGCCTTGCTCTTGATGCTCATTGCTCACCGAAAAAAGCGCAATTTATAACCTTCCGAGGTATAAAAAATTGCTAAATTAGTTTACAACCACCAAGGAGTTAAAAAATGGATTTAATTTTAGAAATTTCAAAAATTGTCGGCAAAGAGAATGTTTTTTCCGACCTTGTGGAACGTATGGCCTACTCACGCGATTTATCCGTGCATGAGGGGATACCGGATATGGTGGTCTTTGCTAACACCACAGAGGAAATTTCAAATATTATGCGACTTGCCAATCAGGAGAAAATACCTGTTACAGTGCAGGGATCCGGTACGTCAACAACAGGGGCATCCCTTCCTGTAAAAGGCGGCATATTGTTAGATATCCACAATATGAACAACATTCTCGAGATTAATAAGGATAATTTTTACGCAAGGGTAGAGCCAGGTGTTATATGTAATCAGCTTAACGGCGCTCTCAAGAAACAAAATCTCATGTTCCCGCCTAACCCTGGCAGTGAGGCCATAGCAACAATAGGCGGCATGATGTCTACCAATTCCAGCGGTCACAGGGCAGTAAAATACGGAACTGCCAAGGATTATGTAAAGGCCCTCAAGGTAGTTCTTGCCGACGGCACTATCATAGAAACTGGTTTTAAAACGCCTAAATCATCATTTGGCTATGACCTGAACCATGTTTTCGTCAGTTCAGAGGGCACCCTTGGAATTATGACGGAGATCACCGTTAAAATCCAGGTGATTCCGGAATACAACGCCCTTGCACTTGCTATCTTCCATGATCTCTTTGCCGCTGGCAAGGCAGTTACCGACATAATCGGCTCCGGCATTCAACTGACTGCATGCGAGATTATGGATAAATATAGCCTCAGGGTAGTAGAAAGCTCAATAGGCAAGGACGTTAGCAAAATTGAGGCCATGCTGATAATAGAGGTAGACGGCGCTAAGGAGTCTGTAGTCAAGAATATGGAAAGGATTGGTGAGATCTGCAAAAAATACGACGTCCAGGAATTCACCTGGAGTGATGACCCTGCCAAGGCCGAAGAAATAATGGAGGCAAGGGGTAAGCTTGTGCCGACGTTATCAAGAATTAAACCGGGCAACAGGCTTGTTGCAATATCAGAGGACCTTGGAATCCCTCCAACAAGAATACCCGAGGTCATTAAAAAGGCCCAGGAAATATCCGATAAATACAAGTTACTCATCACCACCTTTGGTCATATTGGCGATGGAAATGTACATACTACCTTTGTCACGGATATGAGAAGCCGAGATGAATGGGAGAGATTACGGCCGGCCGCGGACGAACTGGCTGAGCTGGCGATTGAAATGGGAGGTACAATCACTGCTGAGCACGGTACCGGTCTTGCCAGGGCGCCTTATATAGAAAAACAATTAGGCCCTGCCCTTGAGGTAATGCGGACCATCAAAAACGCATTAGACCCAAACAATATCCTCAACCCAGGTAAAATGGGATTAGAGAGAAAGAAATATGATATATATGATAATTTTGCATTTCAGCCGCTTATTGATCATCCTGAAGGTGTAAATTCCTTTGGAGTAGATATCGATAACGAGGTCATTGCATGCATTCATTGTGGTTTCTGCCGCCTTGGATGCCCCACATTCAGCATAACCCAAAGGGAATCAAGAAATGCCAGGGGGAGGAATGTCCTTGCCTTTAATTTAATGAACGGGACCATAGAGCCTTCAATAGAACTGGCCGAATCTTTCTACAGTTGCACCACCTGCCAGGCCTGCACCTATTTCTGTCCTGCCCAGGTTCGAGTAGATGAAATTGTTGAAGGGGTTCGTGAAAAACTCTACCAAGCAGATTTTACCCCGGACCCAGTACTCGCTGTGAGAGACAATATAGCAAAAACAGGAAATATTTACGCAAGCACCAAAGAAGAAAGGATTGAGATTTATCCCACGATTCTTAAGAAAAGATTTCAGAAGGGTGAGCTTAAACCTAAGGCAGAGACCCTTTTATTTATGGGATGCGTGCCGAGTTACCTCGATATGAAAATGGTTCCAAGCCTAATCAAACCTATAGAAGCCGCCGGTGTTGACTACACTACCTTAGGGACAGAAGAAAACTGTTGCGGTTTTCCACTCTTCCTGATGGGAGCAAAGGATGAATTTAAGGCCAATGCTGAAAAGCTAATGGATAAAATTAAGGCCACAGGCGCTCGAGAACTCGTAACACCCTGTGCCGGCTGCTACAAAACCTTCAGAAAGCTTTACTCAGAAATAGGCGATATGGGTGTAGAAATTTATCATTCCGTACACTACCTTGACAGATTAATAAGTGAGGGCAGGATAAAACTAAATGTGGATTTAGGAAAGAGGGTAACCTACCACGATCCCTGCGACTTGGGCAGGGCCTTTAAGATATTTGACGAACCAAGGGATATCCTTAATGCAATCCCCGGTTTAGAATTCGCAGAGATGGAAAGAAACAGGCTTCTTGCTCGTTGCTGCGGCGGTGGAGGAGGTGTCATGGCCGACGATCCTGATATGGCAGTACGAATGGCCTCAGTAAGAGTTAAAGATGCCATAGATATTGACGCAGAGATTATAGTATCCGGATGCTCTGCCTGCAAGGATAACCTTAGAAAAGGCCTTAAGGCTATCCCAAAAGAGGAACGTCCTAAGATGAAAATCATGGATATTACTGAAATCGTGGCTAATGCTTTAGAAAAATAGACTCTTAATTAAGCAATTACAAAAAAGGGAGATTTTTTAATGACAACAAGTAAATGGATGCATGCAGGAACGGTTGTTAAAATGAATGCCTTTAATTACCCGGACAAATTAGGGTGGCAGGATAAAAATAATGAATATACCTTTAAAGAATGGAATGATAGATCCTGCAGACTGGCCAATGGCCTGAAATCTCTGGGCGTGGGGTATAAGGATAGATTTGCCGTGCTCGTCTATAATAGAGGAGAGTGGATGGACATATACGCCGGTTGTGCAAAGGGGGGGCAAATAGTAGCACCCATCATGTTCAGGCTGGCTCCGCCGGATATTGAGTATATTGTAAACCATGCAGAGTGCAAGGGAATAATTGTTGAACAGCCATTCGTGGAGATGGTAAATGGCATTAGGGATAAACTATCAGTACCGGAAAATGCCTATATATATTTAGGAGATGATCCTGTCCCGGAAGGATATATAGGTTATGAAGAATGGCTCTCGAAATCATCACCTGAGGAACCTGACATAATGATTGATGGAGATGACACGTGGACATTTATGTACACCTCCGGAACAACTGGAAGGCCTAAAGGCGTTGTCAAGACACACGAAAGCTATCATGCCCAGTACATGCTTGACATTGCAAATATGGGGCTTCAACCGACTGATAAGGTGATGTTGGTTATGCCCATGTGCCATGTAAATTCCATATTCTATTCTTTTCCATATACCATGGTGAGTGCCCCGGTGTTTGTTTATAATATGGTAAGCTTTGACCCGGAAGACCTGCTCAGGACTATAGATAAATATAAAATTACCTTTACTTCCCTTGTTCCTACCCACTACATAATGCTGCTCACCCTTGAAGATGAGATAAAAAACAGCATAGACGTATCCTCCATAAGGCAGCTACTGATATCCTCTGCGCCGGCAAGAAAAGACCTGAAGACTGCAATAATGGAATATTTTAAAAATGCTGAGCTCTGGGAGGCATATGGAACTACGGAGGGAGGTCTGGTAACTCTCTTGAGACCGGAAAATCAGTTTGAAAAGCTTGGCTCTATAGGAAAGGAAATTTTCGGAATAGACAGAATCAAGTTACTTGATGAAGACAGGAAACCTGTGCCTGACGGAGATGTAGGTGAACTTTATTACAGAACCCCTATGATTTTTAAGGAGTATTGGAAGGAACCTGAAAAATCAAAGGAGGCCTTTGAGGGTGAATGGTCGTCTGCAGGTGATATGGCTATAAGAGATAAAGACGGCTTCTACACGCTGGTTGACAGAAAGGCAAACATGATAATAACCGGTGGAGAAAATGTATTTCCGTCTGAAATTGAGGGTGTAGTCGGGGCTCATCCTGCTATTAAGGATATCGCTGTAATAGGAATCCCCGATAAAAAATGGGGCGAGGCAGTAAAGGCAATTATTATTTTGCATGACAACTATGAACCAAGCGATGAGCTATCAAAGGAAATAACAGACTTTTCCAAGGGAAAGATTGCAGGCTTTAAAAGACCAAAATCCATTGACTTTATAAAAGAAGAAGATATGCCAAGGACAGGAACCGGCAAAATCCTGCATAGAATTTTAAGGGAAAAATACGGAAAGTGGAGCGACAACTAAAAACGTAGATAGTAAGTAAACAGTAGGCAGTAAACACAACAAACACAACAAGGAGGAAAAAAGATATGTTAACAAAAGCGTTTATACCTTACAAAGGCTATTATTCAAGCCCGTTTTCACGCTGGCAGGGAATTATGGCCAATGAAAATTCTATTAAATTAGGTGCAACAACAGCAAACAGATGGCTTACAGAAAAGAATATTGACCCCACCATCTTCGACTATATGTACTTCGGAATAACTATTGCCCAGCATCATCTCTTTTATAGTCATACCTGGGCAGCAGGGATGTTAGTCGACGGGGCCAAGGATCTGCCTGCCCTTATGGTAAATCAGGCATGCACCACTTCTGCTACATGCATTCATCTTGCTGCAGCAAATATTGAGATAGGAACCTACAACACTGCCTTTGCGCTTATGTCGGATCGGGCATCAAACGGCCCTCACACAGTTTGGCCTCAACCACTTGGGCCTGGAGGTGAGGTGGACTCAGAAAACTGGATGATGGACAATTTTAATAATGACCCCTGGGCAGGGAAAAAAATGATTCAAACTGCTGAAAACGTAGCCAAAGAAATAGGCGCTACAAGGGAAGAGTGCGACGCCGTAACCCTTAGAAGGTTCGAGCAGTACCAGGATGCCCTGGCTAATGACCGTGCATTTCAGAAAGGATATATGTTTCCCCCTGAGGTGAGGGTATCGAAGAAGAAGACCGTATTAGTTGAAGAAGACGAAGGTGTTACACAAACCACGGCAGAGGGTCTCGCCAGACTCAGACCGGTAGAACCGGGTGGCGTACATACCTTTGGCGCGCAGACATTTCCTGCAGATGGCAACTGCGGTCTCATTGTAACCACAAAAGATAAGGCAAGAGAACTAAGCGCAGATCCTAATCTTAACGCCCAAATTGTATCCTATGGTTTTTCCAGGGCAAAAAAAGGATATATGGCTGCAGCCCCTGTGCCTGCTGCGGAAATGGCATTGAAAGATGCAGGATTAAAGATAGGGGACATGAAGGCCATCAAAACCCATCAGCCATTTGTGATTAATGATATCTATATGGCCAAAAAAATGGGAAATGATGTTAATAAAATGAACAACTATGGAAACTCAATGATTTATGGCCATCCTCAAGGACCAACAGCAGGAAGACTTATCATTGAACTAATAGAGGAAATAGCATTGCTTGGCGGCGGCTACGGTATGTGGGCAGGCTGCGCCGCAGGAGATTCGGCAGTTGCAATTATCTTCAAGGTAGGTGATTAAGAACACACCCTTTCAATACCTATGACAGCCGCTCCAAGGGCGGCTGTCATTTGGGGCTCCGACGGTACAACAATATTAAAACCAACTATTTCTTCAACTGCCTTAACAAGCCCTATGTCCTTTGCCCCGCCTCCGGTAAGGGCATATTCTCTTTCAATCCCCACCCGGTCTGCCAGGCTGTTTATCTGGGATGCTAACGCCCTATGGATTCCTGCCAGGAGATCTTCTGTTGTTGTGCCCTCAGCCACCCTCGATATTGCCTCTGTCTCAGCAAAAACAGCACAACCAGTATGAAAATCTATTCTTTTTTTCGACCTTAATGACAATTCTCCAATATCACTTAGCTCTACCTGCAAAACATTTGCAATCTTCTGCAAAATTCTGGCGCTCCCTCCGGCACATTTACCACTTAATAGAAAATTAATAGAGTTGCCTGTTTCATCAATCCTAAGGGCCTTACTGAAAAGATCGCCTACATCAACTATTGTTTTTACCGTTGGAAAAAGATAAAAAACACCCCTGCTGTGGCATGATATATCCGTTAGCGTATCATCTGCAAAATTGACATTCTTTGAACCATATCCAGTGGCAATGGTATAAGCAATATCACCTACGCATAGACCAGACATAGAAAATAATTCTTCCTTAACCTTGCCGGCTGTGAGCCTGTAATTCCCACCAGAGGGTATAACGTAAGAGCCTGTTATTTTTCCATCACACATAATCAGCCCTTTTGAAAAGGCTGAACCAATATCAATACCCATTACACATGTCATAAATTTCGCCTTCTTTATTGAAAATAAGGATATTTAATCCAATCTTTTTTTAAATCTTTTAACCGCAGTTACAAAAACAATCAAGCCAATAATCATCAGTGCAATAAATTGAGGCCAAAGAATCTTCAGTCCAACTCCCTTCAAAAAGATGCCCCTGATAATGATCAGGAAATACATCAGGGGGTTTAGATATGTCAAAAATTTAACAATTTCAGGCATATTTGCTATAGGAAACACAAACCCACTAAGCATAAAAAATGGCAGAATGAAAAAAAATGTCGTCATCATTGCCTGCTGCTGAGTATGGGAAATAGTAGATATAAAAAGACCTATCCCCAGGGTAGATAAAAGGAAAATACATGCAGCAAAAAAAAGGAGGACAACACTTCCTGCAAAGGGAATATGAAACCAGAAAATACCGAATATGGTAACTGCCGCCATCTGGGCAAGTGCAATTATAATGTATGGGATGGTTTTTCCCATTATAAATTCAAAAGGCCTGATAGGCGTAACAATCAATTGCTCCATAGTGCCGATTTCCTTTTCCCTGACTATTGATATGGAGGTAAATAGAAGTATGAGAATCATTATCAAAAAGGCTATAATTCCAGGCACAAAGTAATTTTGGCTGTAAAGATTTGGATTATACCAGGTCCTTATTCTCGCATCTAACTGTCCATAATTCATATCCTGCTTATAAAGTTCCTTTAATAAAATTCTGTTCAATCCATCCAGCACAAAAGATGCATAAGCTATTCTTACAGCGGCCATATTGCTCATACTGCCGTCTGCAATTATCTGTATCTTAGCGGTATCTCTCTTCCTAATAGATTTACTAAAATCAGGGGGAATCTTTATTATCATATCAACCTTCCTTTTAAGCAACAACTCTTCCAATTCTTTTGTGTTTTCTGCAAAGCAGGTGATACTGAAGGTTCTGTTAGCATTAAAGGAATCAATAAGCATCCGGCTTTCCCGTGTGCGGGATTGATCTAAAAAGCCAACAGTGATATTTCGAATATCCGTGCTGACTACATAGCCGAATATTAAAAGCTGCACAAGAGGTACGATAATTAATATGGGCCGAATTTTTTTATCCCTGAAAAGCTGAATAAATTCCTTGCGAACTATCTCTCTGACCCGTATCCATTTCATGTTAGAGCCCTTCCCTTTTTAGCATAATCAAATCAATAAATGTTAAGACCGAAAACATGACAGCCAGAATCAAATAGTTGGACCAAAGACCGTCAAACCCGAGATTGCGTAGATAAAGGCCGTTTAAAATATCTATAAAATATTTAGCAGGGACTATGCAGGTGATTACCTGAAGGACCTTTGGCATGTTTACAACAGGAAAGACAAAGTCTGAGAGCAGCAATGATGGAAGATATGTGAGGAGAACAGCGGCTATGTTTGCAACCAGTTGAGACTTCGTTGTTATGGAAATAAAAAGCCCCAGGCTCAAGGCGACTGAAAGATAAATGGACGATGCAAGCAACAGCAGCCAAAAACTGGACCGCACAACTACGCCAAACAGTATCTGTCCCATAAAAACAGCTATAAGCACATCTGTTATTCCTATAAGAAAATACGGAATAGCCTTGCCACACAAAAACTCACTGGCCTCAACAGGAAGAGACAGTATGGTCTCCATGGTACCGTTTTCATATTCTCTGGCAATCACAAGGGAGGTCATCATAGCCCCGGCAATCATAACAATCAAAGCAATTATTCCAGGTATTATAAAATTTCTGCTTTCAAGGTCCTCATTGAACCACACCCTTATCAGGCCATCAATCGGGGCTTTTATCCTTGCTTTTCCCCTCTTATTTAGAAAATCAATTAACCTCTTATTATTATATTTATTGACAAATATTCTTAAATACCCTCTGGATAAACTTGCAAAATTCGGGTCGCTTCCATCGAGCAATACCTGCATAGAGGCCTTTCTTTCAGCCTTTATGTCACTCGTCCACCCTGGGGGAATAATAACTGCCATTGTTGCTAATCCATTATCAATAAATCTTGTAACCTCTTGGGTGTTTGAGAGGTTGCCAATAATGTGAAAATAGGATGAGGCCCCCAATTTTTGGATAAAATCTCTTGTTAACTCTGTTTTGTCATGATCAACTACTACGGTCTTGATATTGTCAACATCTAAACTCAAGGCGTATCCAAAAAGAAGAATTAAGGCAAGGGGTATGACAAAGGATAGATACAGGCTTCGAAAATCCCTTATCAAGTGATAAAATTCTTTTCTTGCAAAGGCCTTAATGTTGACGATTCTCAAATATTCCTCCAGGCTGCCATTCAGGTTGTTTAGGTTACCTATGCCCTATCTACCTGAGTATTTGCCCTCCGGGAGACTAACTCAATAAAGGCATCCTTAAAGGTTGCCTTACCGGAATTCGGCATTGTATCACCTATTATTGACGATGGGCTGCCAATAGCTATGATTTCCCCCTTATCAATTACAGCTATCCTTTGACAAAAATCCGCCTCATCCATATAATGGGTGGTCATAAAAATAGTAATCCCACTCTGAGCCAAATTTCCAATAAAATCCCAAAAATGACGGCGGGAGATTAGATCAACCCCGGAGGTAGGTTCATCAAGAAAAAGCATTTCCGGTTTATGAAGCAAGGCACACCCTAAGGCCAGTCTTTGATGCCATCCAGGAGGTAATTCCCTTACAGGCCTGTTGCGTACCTCTTTTAGTCGAGAAAGATCGAGGACCCATTGAATCCTTTCATCCCATTGATTTATCGGCACCATATAAATTCCCAGATAAAACCGTATATTCTCAATGGGAGTTAAATCTTCATAAAGGGAAAACCTCTGGGACATATAACCGATAGATTTTTTAACTTCCTCCGGCTCTGAGTTTATATCATGGCCTGCTACCATCCCCAACCCGGAAGTAGGCGTAAGAATTCCGCATAACATGCGGATAGTTGTAGATTTACCTGAACCGTTTGAACCTAAAAAACCAAAAATTTCACCTTTTTTCACTGAAAAAGAGATGTTGTTAACGGCCACAAACCGGCCAAACACCTTTTTTAGATCTTTTACAAAAATTATATCAGAGTTTGAAGTCGTCATGAATGAGTTCATCATCCACCCCTTCGATAAGATGGATTATGGCCTCCTCTAAGTTAGAAAATCCTGACTGGATTTTATTAGGGGCATCAAAGGCCAACAGGTTAGAACTGTGCATTATGGCAAGCTTATCGCATAATTCCCCCTCATCCAGATATACAGTAGAGGTTATAACGGTCATGCCCTCCCTCTTCATCTGGAAAAGCATCTCCCAGAACTCCTTTCTGGATACTGGGTCTACGCCATTTGTCGGCTCATCTAATATAAGAACCCTGGGTCTATGAACTAAGACACAGGCAAGGGCAAGTTTTTGTTTCATTCCGCCGGAAAGATCTCCGGTTAATCGGTTTATAAAGGGGAGTAGATTAGAAAAGCCAAGATAAAGATCCCTCATGTCGTTTCTGTCTGCCGCAGCAATGCCGAATATATCCATAAAAAAATTGAGGTTTTCGCCAACAGTCAGGTCCTGGTAAAGCCCAAAACGCTGGGGCATATACCCTATGATGGATTTTATCTTTTTCCTTTGTAACACTACATTTAGGCCGTCTATAAAAATTTTACCGGAAGATGGTCTTATCATAGTTGCCATCATCCTTAACAGTGTTGACTTGCCTGCACCGTCAGAACCCATAATGCCAAGGATTGTTCCCTTTGTTAGGTTCATTGATACATTGCTTACAACCTCTATTTGAGCAAAACTCTTACATACGCTATCGATTTGAATAAATGAGCTTTCTAAAATCTGTGGGCCTGCCTCCATACCTTCATGCCCCCTATTTTAGCCACGCATCTGCCGGCATTCCTGACTTCAATTCAAACGCCGGATTAGGTATGGAAATTTTAACAAGGTATACAAGCTTTACCCTTTCTTTATGTGTCTGTATTATTTTAGGTGTAAATTCCCCCTCTGTAGACACAAATGATACATTTCCCTTGTATACCCTATCAGGAAATGTATCGATCTTGATATTAGCCTCCTGGCCTAACTTCACTTTTCCTATTTCAGTCTCTTCAACAAATATTTTAAGCTTAACGATTGAAAGATCAGACAAGGTCATCACCTCCTGTCCAGGCAAAACTACCTCCCCTATCTCAACATTTCTGCTGGTTATAACCCCCTGAAAAGGCGCCAGCAGTTTTGTGTAATTCAATCGAATACTTGCCAGATCTACTGATGATTGTGCAACTTTGACCTGTGCCCTGGCCGTTTCAACTTC
>CAYSWP010000045.1:0-10924 GCA_964434795.1 uncultured Desulfobacteraceae bacterium
TAGAAGCGGTCGGTTTTCCGGTACAAAACGCTTGCAAAATGGCATATGGTGATGAAAGCACAACCTTTGAACCCGTGAACGCTTACGATTTTTCCTAACACAAAAAAATCAGCTCCCTTTGCTAAATGTGAATAATGCTCTTTTTTCCCCTGAAAAGATCGATATAGGGCCTAAATAAGGGTATTTTTCGTTTTTTCTGTATTAGTTTTAGATAGTTAGCGTGGCCCGACCCCAGCATGTTCCAGCATGTTTTTTCCGTTAGCGTGGCCCGACCCCAGCATGTTTTTTTAACCGGGTTAGGATATAGCAAAGCCCCTATTATTCTAACAGATCAGGCCAGTCTATTGAGGTAAATTTTTTAGACAGTCGGTGATCGTCATCAAGAACAGAAAAGTTCAGATTTGTAAAAACCTTTCTTGAAATATCTTGAATATCCTTAATGGGAATAATTTCATCTTCCCTTCCGTGAAATACGTAAACCGGTATGCTAATTGTTTTTGATAGGTATGGATTAAATTCAGAGAGATTAATAGCCGGCGCAAGAAGTATGAGCTTTTTAATTCTTTCTTTATTTTCAAATGAATATAAAGCAGCCATGAGCCCGCCTAAAGAAGATCCTATCATTGTTATTCCCTCTTTATCTCTCAGCAGTTCTTCAAGCTTTAGCATCCTTTCCGATACATCGCCTGAAAAGTCGGGAATTATCATTTCCGGAAAAAGGTTTCTGAAGAAGATCCCTTTTGTTCCCTGACTGCTGCTTTCCTGACCGTGAATAAATATTGTTGTGTTCTTCATTGCTTATTATGACCTTTTGCTATCCTCAATTTCCTGAATCTTTTTCTCAAGCCTTGATATCTTCTTTTCCAGCTTTTCTATTCTCTTCTTTCTTTCTTCCTTGTCGCTTGTTTTAATGACGGTCTTTGGACTCGTTTCCGCAGTCTCATCTTTAACAATCCTATGGACGCTTGAAACACTTACCCCGAATTTTCCGGCAATCTTTCTCATAGATTCCCCATTTGCATGGGCTTCTGAAATTTTTTTCTTCACATTTTTATCAATTATTTTTCTTGCCATCTTAAACTCCTCCTAAAATTTAGTTTTTTGAGTCTTTAATAAGCATTATCAATTGGTGTCTTTGAGTTTTGTTACACTGCTAATATCAAAGAATTCAAATGCAGGGTAAAAGCTGACCCTATCGCCCTTTTTTATAACGTGTTTAAATGAGACTGATTCGCCATTTATAAGCACAAGATCAATTTTTTCAGGTGGTATTTTCAGGCAGGAAACCGCATCTCTAATGGTAGTTGAACCTTTTATGGGAAAACTGAAATCTTTTTTTCTTTTTTTGCCTGGGAGATAATCATTCAGTTCTTCATACATTCTGAAGCATGCCTTTAATCCCATAAGAATATACCCTATTATTTATTGATAGCTTCGTAAAAGGTTTATTATATAGAAAAGACTATCATATTTTTATATATTCTGACTACTAATTTTTTGTATCTGCTCAATAAATAGGGGAAAGTACTTTTGGATAATGATAGATACCCACCTACCGGATTCCGGCTTTCGCCTGCCTGTGCGTCGCACGCAGACAGGCCGGAATGACGGAAAAGAGAATTTTTCTACTTTTTACGAACCCATCAATAAATAGAGTTAGTTATCTTTTATCCTGACAACAGTTATGGTGCAATTAACCTACATCTTTCCTCTTCAGCTGGTCTAATTCCCTCTTCATTTCTTTTTCTTTTAGTGAGTGCCGCTTATCGTACTTCCTCTTACCTTTTGCAAGGGCCAGCTCAATCTTGATTAATCCTCTTAATAGATATACTGATAAAGGAATCAGAGAATATCCTTTTTCCTCTGTCTTGCCTATTAACCTCTTGATTTCCTTTTTTTTCATCAGGAGCTTTCTGGTCCTCTTGGGATCCATATCTAAATAGTGGGTAAACGGATAGGGAGTTATATGCATGTTAAATAAAAACAGTTCACCATTTTTGACCTTTGCGTAACTATCACTCAGACTGGCTCGGCCTTCCCTTAGGGATTTGACCTCTGGGCCATGAAGAACAATTCCTGCCTCATAAACATCATCAATAAAATAATCGTGCCTTGCCTTTCTATTCCGGCAAACAATCTTTTTCCTCATCTCAAACATGCTTATGCGTTCCCCGATGTTCTGTACCTGAACAAGTCTTCTTTGAAAATATCCGGCAATATGGACTGGGCCTTTTTTAAAACAAATTTTTCAATCTTATCACTGGTTGATAAATTCAATACTCCTTTAAAGCTACCCTTAACTTCGATTAACGGCAAAACCCTTATTATTTTTTTTATCAGAGGGATAGACCCTATATTCATACTAAATTCCTCTAACCCTAAAAAAAGAAGCACTAAAATTGCAAGGGGATCACCAGCTATCTCGCCACATATTGATATGCCTATTTTAGCCTTTTTAGCTGCCTCTACCGCCTGTTGCAGCATCTTTATAATAGCAGGGTGGAAAGGTTCATACAGATGGGCGACATGTTCATTGTCCCTGTCTATAGCTAATGCATATTGAATTAAGTCATTAGTCCCAATTGAAAAGAAATCAGCATATTTTGCAAGGATATCTGCAATAGAAATAGCAGAAGGTATTTCCAACAAAATCCCGATTGGTATCTCCCTGTTATATTCAACGCCTTGTTTATCAAGGGATCGCATAACGCCTTTAAGGACTCTCTTTGCCTCTAAAAACTGCGACAGACCAGATATCATTGGAAACATAATCCTGATTTTTCCAAATGCGCTTGCCCGTAAAATTGCACTCAACTGGGTTTTAAACACCTTTTTTTCTTTAAGGCAAAAGCGAATAGACCTAAGACCTAAGGCTGGATTCTGCTCTTTAATTACATTCTTGTTTGATACAATATTGTCGCTTGCAATATCTAAAGTTCTTATGGTCACTGAACGGGGGGCTACGGTTTGCGCAACATTCCTGTAATCGTTAAACAGGGTTTCCTCATCTGGAAAGTCTCTTCTAACCATATATAAATATTCCGTCCTGTAAAGTCCTATGCCCTCTGCCCCGTTCTGAATTGCCGTTTTAACCTCTTCTGAAAATTCAATATTCGCCTTGATTTTTATCTTGTATCCATCCAGGGTCTCTGCAGGAAGGTGGCTTACCCTATGTATGGCGGATTTATAGATATTATAGTGCTTTTTTCTCTCTTCATACTCTATGATGGTCTCAGGATCAGGGTTAATAATAACATCACCTGTATTTCCATCTACTATCAATATATCACCGTCCACTATCTTATCAGTGGCGCTTTCCAATCCAACTACTACCGGTATCTCCAGGGCCTCAGACATAATAGCCATGTGCGATGTTCTGCCCCCTACATCCGTCAAAATACCCATTACATTGTCTACATTCATCTCAACAATATCGCATGGGAAAAGCCTGTGTGCTATTACTACCACCTCTTTCTTAATATCAGCAAGGCTGTCTATATGCACCCCGGTTAAATGCCTTAATATTCTCTCACTTACACTGTCTACATCATCCATTCGGCCGCCGATATATTCATCACCGATAGTCTTAAAAATCTGCTGAATACTATTCACAGATTTCTCCAAAGCCCATTCTGCATTAATTTTATCCTTCCTTATTTGTTTTAAGGATGAATCAAATAATGCAGTATCATCAAGCATCATTAAATGAGTATCTAAAATAGAGGCGTACCCCTTCACCTGCTCAGGCATATTGGATTTCAGATTCATAATCTGGTCTCTGGCCCCTTCCACAGCATGTCTGAAACGATCAATTTCCCTTTCTATTTCCTTCTTGTTAAATAATCTACTTCGAAATATCTTAGTCTTGTATCTGTCCAGATGATGAGCCTTTCCAAAAATGATACCTGGAGAAACCGGGAATCCTTTAAGCATCTTTTTTTTGGAACGAGACCTGCTTTTAACATTTTCTCCGAAACGGCCCTTAAAAAGCCTTTCCAGTTCATCCATGAATTCTCCGGAATCCATTCCAGTTATCCTGACTTCAATTTCACTTCCCATTGGGCATGCAAGTGAGAGAATTGACAAAATGCTTGATCCATCGACCTCCCGCCCATCTTTCTTTAAAAACAGTTTTGATTTATACCGGTTTCCTAACTCTACTATTTGGCCTGCCACCCGTGCATGCATCCCAAGTTCATTAATTATTTTTAATTTTCTTTTTTCTTCCATAATTATTTCTATTTAAGATGAGAAAATAATTGTCACCTCTCATTATCCCTTAGGCCTTCAACAACAATCGTATACTCGCCCCTAATATTCTCATCTCTAATCAGGGATAATACCTCGCTGATCGGCCCCCTCCTAACCTTCTCAAAAACTTTTGTAATCTCTTTGGCAAGGGCAATATTCCTATCACCAAGGATTTCATTCATATCATCGAGCATCTTTATTAGCCTATGGGGTGATTCAAAAAATACCAAAGTTTTCCATTCAGTCTGAAGTTTTTTTAACTCTTTTCGGCGACGTCCACCTTTGTTTGATAAAAAACCGACAAAAACAAACCTATCTGTTCGCAATCCAGAGACGGAAAGTGCTGCCAGGGATGCTGATACGCCTGGTATAGGCGTTACTTCAATGTGTTCTTCTACAGCCTCCTGAACCAGCTTGGAACCTGGATCAGATAAACCAGGTGTTCCTGCGTCGCTAACAATGGCAATATCAAGCCCGGATTTAACCTTTTCAATGAGTTGTGCTCCTTTAAAGTGCTTGTTACGGCTGTTATAACTAATTATTGGCGTTTTTATACTATAATGGGAGCATAACTTTCTTGTGTGATCCCTGCTTTCAGCAGCAATTAACCCTACATCCTTTAAGACCCTCAGTGCCCTTAATGTAATATCTTCTAAATTACCGATTGGGGTAGAGACAATATAAATCCGACCTGTATTTGAGTCATTGCTTTTTAAGATCATTAAGATTAACCCATTTTAGGCATAAATAACCAATTAGTAAGCCAGATCAAATGCATTCCTTATAATCTCAATTTCTTTTTTTTCATCAATTAACCTCACAGCCGCCACATCAAATCGTGCCTTAATCCCTGTAAGATTGTTGGACTGCATATAATAAAGGGCCGCCTTGGAAATCTGTCTCTGCTTCCTTATATTTACTGCATCCTTAACCTGACCTAAAGGACTGTTTCTTCTTGTTTTTACCTCTACAAAAACAAGGACATCTCCATCTTTTGCAATTAAATCTATCTCGCCTAATTTACATTTATAATTGGTTTCTAAAACTTTGTATCCAAGATCCTTTAGTCTTTTTCCGGCTAAATCCTCACCATATTTCCCTAAAGCAATCCTTTCTTTTGTCATGGGCGAACACGTTTAAAGGTAAGTCGATGTATAGGGCATGGGCCATAACGAACTATGGCATCTATATGTTTAGCTGTCCCGTAACCTTTATTTGAGGAAAAGTCATACTGGGGATATATATTATGGTAGCTGTACATAATTCTGTCTCTGTAAACCTTGGCCAGTATAGATGCCGCTGAAATTGATAGAGACAGTTGATCGCCTTTTATAATACACCTTTGACTGATGGGATGATCAACGGGATGGGTTCCGTCTATCAGTAGATAATCGGGTCTGGGATTTAGGGTTAATATTGCCTTTTTCATTGCCATTAACGTCGCCTGTAAAATATTAACCCGGTCAATCTCTCTGGAGCTAACCACAGCAATTGAAATCGCTAATGAACTTTCTTGAATAAGGGGAAAGGCCTTTTCCCTTGCCTTTTCAGACATCTTTTTTGAGTCCCTAACCCCGTACAATACAACATTTTCCGGTAAAATCACAGCTGCAGCAACAACCGGCCCAGCCAAAGGGCCTCTTCCCGCCTCATCAACACCAGCTATTAAAGAGTAACCTTCAAGCCTTGCCTGATATTCGTAGGAAAGATTGTTCATGTATATTTACATCAGTTTCTTCTTTCCTTAAGTCTGGCTGCTTTACCTCTCAATTCACGCAGATAGTACAGTCTCGATCTCCTTACCTTGCCTCTGAAGCCAACTTCTACCTTATCTATTGTTGGAGAATGAAGGGGGAAAATCTTCTCCACTCCAACACCATAGGAAATTTTTCTTACAGTGAATGTTGCGCCTGTAGTGCCTTTTTTCTTCCTGATCACTACCCCTGCAAATACCTGTATCCTCTCTTTATCGCCTTCCCTTATTCTGCTGTACACCTTAACGCTATCTCCAGCCCTAAAGGGGGGTATGTCTAATCTCATCTGCTCTTTTTCAAGCATTTCTATTTTATTCATTACAAAATTCTCCTTCACTCCAAATTATATATCTATTTCCCTAAACATGGTAAACTGGGAAAACAACCGGTCCAAAATTATTGCAGAGGCTGTCCTTACAGAAAGATGGTTGTAATCAGATACCCCAAAAATAGGTTCTAAAATATAATCTGATTTTTCTATAAGTTCCCTTGATATTCCCCAGGCCGTACCAAACAAAATCATTACCTTTCTATCAGAGGCCACAATCTGTCTTGCCGATTGATAGCTAATACTTTTGTCTTTGTTTCTTCCTGCGTCAGTGGCCATTAAAATTGGCGTTTCACCTTCATCTTCTTCAATCTCTAAAATGGCTTCCTCAATTGTTGATGCAATTGAAATTAGAGACATTGCCTCTTTTCTATCTTTATTATAACCAGCACCAAAACCCTCTGTCCAATGCCGGCAAATGCGATTTATCAGTCTTTGCTGATCTTCAAGGGGATTGATAATATAAACCCTTTTAGCGCCATAAGTCTCGGCACATCGCGCCAAGTCATGAATGTCTAAATTAGTTATGGCTGAAGCAATTATCTCTCCATTTTTGTTATAAACAGGATAATGAAGCAGCCCGATATAAAAAGGATATCCTTTCACAGGTTCCAGATTCACCGTTCAGAGTTACTTTTGTGATATATACCTGAACTTTCTTTGATTTCTTCCTTGCCTCTCAATTCAGATCTTTCTTGCTCCCGCTTTATTTCTTTCAGAATAGCCTTATCTTTCTCATTAAAATATATCTTGTTCAATAAATCAGGTCTTCTCTCTAATGTCCTTTTAATAGACTGGGTTTTCCTCCAAAGCCGTATCTTCTCGTGGTCGCCGGATAATAAAACAGGCGGCACCTCTTGACCGTGAAAAACCCTTGGCCTGGTATATTGCGGATATTCCAGTAAATTACCCTCAAAGGACTCCTCAATATTAGACCTAGCGCCTCCTAACACACCGGGAATCAACCTGCTGACAACCTCTATGATAATCATTGCAGGTAGTTCACCACCAGTCAAGATGAAGTCCCCGACAGATATTTCCATATCTGCGTATTCGGTCCTTATCCTTTCATCTACCCCTTCATATCGTCCACATACTAATGTAATTTGCCTGAGCTTGGCCAACTTCCCGGCTAATTCCTGATTAAAGGATAGGCCTTGTGGAGTCAGGAATACAATCTTTCTATCATCCTCTACATTTGAAATTGATTTCAAGGCCCTGTAGATTGGGTCAGGTTTCATGACCATACCATCACCTCCCCCAAAAGGCCTGTCATCCGTCATCAAATGAGATCCCTCGCCAAAGTCTCTAATATTAACCAAGTTTACATTTATCTTTCCATCCCTTACTGCCCGTCCTATGATACCATAGTTTATAAACCGGCCGAACATCTCCGGGAATATTGAAAGTATATCAAACCTCATTAAATATCCAGCAGACCCTTTACTGGTGATATAATCATTTTTTTATCACCAATATTTATCTCCTTAACAACCTGTTGAGTTGCCGGAATTAAAAATTCCTTTTCCTGGCCTTCTACCACATAAACATCATTTCCGCCTGTAGGAAAAATATTTTTTAGCACCCCTAAATATTGACCTGATAGCAGATACACATCCAGACCTATAAGTTCATACCAGAAAAATTCATCCCCATCTTCCTTTAACAGAGATTCTTTCTTTATCAGTATCTCGGCCCCTTTATACTTCTCCGCCTGATCAATTGAATCAATATGGGATAATTTCAGGATACAGACTGACCCATGAGGTTTTGCAGAAACAACCTTATCTTCAAAGAATTCCTTTTTGTCCATACTCAAAAATACAGAACCGGCCAGTAAGAATGTTTCTGTAGACTGAGCATAAGAAACAACCCTTAATAGACCGGTCAGCCCGTGTGGGCGGATAACATGTCCTATAAGAACCAAATCTTTAAGGTCTTTTTGACCCAACTATTCTAAAATCTCCAGGACAGATCTCTTCCTTATTTTGGTTGAGGCCGCGCCAAGTATGGTCCTCATTGCCCTCGCTGTTCTACCTTGTTTGCCAATTACCTTTCCCAAGTCTTCTTTGGCAACCCTCAGCTCAATTACAGATGTCTGTTTCCCCTCAAGTTCAGTCACTTCGACATCATCCGGATTATCAACAAGAACTTTAGCAATATATTCTATTAGATTTTTCATCTCCATAGCTCCACCTCAAATTTTTAAAAAAATATGGCTTAACCTATTCAGGAGGAAACTGTTTGGGTATCTTCCCTCCTTAAAAGAGAACTTACTGTTTCAGATATTTTGGCGCCTTTTTTCACCCATTTTTCGACCCTGTCTTTATCAATTTGAGCCTGATCCTGATCTTTAAATGGATCATAGTATCCCAATACCTCAAGAAATTTTCCATCTCTTGGTGATTCCGAATCAGTGGCAATAATACGATAAAAAGGCCTTTTTTTTGTCCCTTTCCTTGTTAATCTTATTTTAACTGGCATATTTTTGACTATTACCCTCCTTTTTTATAATTAAATTGTAAAATTATTATCCCTTAAATTTTCATTAAATCAAATAAGTGTCTCATTCTCCTAAAATTATTTACTTTTGTCAATAATTAATATTGATTGCCGGCAAAAAGTCTCATTTACCCGTTTTATACAGAGCTAAGGTATTTCAATAATTCATGATTTTTCCTTGTTAGCCCTCATACTAATTACCTGAGCATTTACAATTATTTAAAGCTAAACATAGAAGATAGGCCCTTCATATTCCCTTTTTTAAACTTCTTCAGCATAGTTTTTGTTTGCGCAAAATTCTTCAGGAGCCTGTTAACATCCTCTACCCTGTTTCCACTACCAAGGGCTATCCGTTTCCGCCTGCTTCCATTTATTATTTTGTAATCTTTTCTCTCCTTCGGGGTCATTGAGTTTATTATAGCCTCAACCCTTACAAGTTCCCTTTCATCTGTCTTTAACTTGCCGGCCTTCATCATCTTTCCAACGCCTGGTATCATTCCTAAAATCTCCTCCATTGAACCCATCTTCTGGATATAGGAAAGTTGTTTTTGAAAATCCTCAAGATCAAATTCCGCCTTGCCTATCTTTTTCGAAAGCTTAATGGCCTCCTTTTCGTCAAATTCAGACTGGGCCTTATCAATCAATGACAAAACATCTCCCATACCTAAAATCCTGGAAGACATCCTCTCTGGGTAAAACGGCTCTAATGCATTAAGCTGCTCGCCTGTTCCTATGAATTTTACAGGTTTATTTGTAACACTCATTATAGAAAGAGCCGCCCCACCCCTTGCGTCACCCTCCATCTTTGTTAAAATAACACCTGTAATATCAATTTCTTCGTTAAACTTTTGAGCCAGATTGACAGCATCTTGGCCCGTCATTGCATCGGCTACAAGAAGGGTCTCCACAGGCTTAATCCTGCCCTTGATTATTGAAAGTTCCTTCATGAGCTCTTTGTCTATGTGGAGTCTTCCTGCAGTATCAATAATCAAGGTATCTGATCCGGCTCTTGGCGCAGCCTCCAATGCCTTGGCACATATATCTTCCGGCCTGTCAATACTTTTAGAGGGATAAACAGGAATGCTAATCTCTTGTCCTATTTTCTGGAGTTGTTCTATGGCTGCCGGTCTCTGGGTATCTACAGGCACTAAATAGGGATGTCGGCCATTTTTTCTTAAATAATTTGATAGCTTACCGGCGGTTGTTGTCTTACCCGACCCTTGCAGTCCAACAAGCATTAAACTAACAGTGCCTTTGCCTGTAATGTCTAAATCCTTCTTCCCTTCCCCCATCAGCTTAATAAGGCATTCATTAACTATTTTTATAACCTGCTGGCCAGGTGAAAGACTTTCCATAACCTCCTGGCCAAGAGACCTCTCTCTGATTTCCCCTAAAAAGCCTTTAACAACTTTGTAATTAACATCCGCTTCAAGAAGTGCCAACCGTATCTGTTTTAATGCATCCTGTATATTTTTTTCGCTCAGGGTTCCCTGCCCTTTCAAACCCTTAAAGACTTTAGCAAGTTTTTCAGTTAATAACTCAAACATATCTTATAACCCTTACTGTTTATGCATTATATGTTATTGCTTTTTCCAGTCTATGTCAATGGAATCATTTTCACCCTCAGGGAAACATCAAAGCCAGTGCTATATTATGGTTTAAGCAGTTTCTTTCCAGTGCCATTGCACTCCGGGCATATTGCGTTGGCATAATCGGCACAGCAGCATCCTGGAGAAATTTCCGGTTCACAAGAACAGATCAGGCCTGTCCCTGAACAACGTGGACAGATCTGATTTTCCAGAGTTTTCTCACTTGAAGGAGTCTTTTCTATTTGATGTTCTCCCTGTTTCATAAAGGCACTCGCCTGTTTCAATGTTTTTAAATTTCATATTCAATATACCAGTGATATATAAATTCATCCTCTCTGCATACCGAGTGAATTCCTGTCTCAGATGAAGGTTTGCTAAAACGGTATAACTGGTAAATAATAATTGTAACCGTTCACGGTTCAGGGGTTCAAAGGTTCCATTTTCGTCACCAGACTGAATTGGAGATGCGTATTTACGAGAAAAACGTCAGCTTTGTCAGG
>CAYSWP010000046.1:0-10860 GCA_964434795.1 uncultured Desulfobacteraceae bacterium
AAAAAATAATAATTAAAACTCTGCGCCCTCAGCGTGCTCTGCGGTAGGCTGAACTGGTAAAATTTTTTAGGGAGGAAATGATAAAGCTAAGGATATGTTTTGCAAAGGCATAAATAGATTATTTAAACAGTTTGGCCCCTTTTGCAAGTTCTTTCAGGGAGTCCCTGTCAATAATTTTAATATTCTTACCATTTTGCTCTATTATTCCTGTTTCACGCATTTTTGCAAGGATTCTGGAGAGTGTCTCTGGAATAGTCCCAAGCAGGCTTGCAAGCTGGCCTTTTGGAATCTCGATTGTAAACGAGTTGCGCCCGCTTTTTTCATTTAAAATATGGAGGAAATAGGCTGCCAGCCGGCTTGGGGTCTCTTTCAGAGAGAGGTTTTCTATTTGGACAGTAAATTGACGTAGACGGTCTGACACGGCTGCCAGCATATTGAGGGCAATTTCAGGGTATTTATCTACCAAACGAAGAAAATCATTGCGAGAAAAAAATATAACTTTTGCTGATTTCATTGCCTCAGCGCTTGCAGGATATGTTTTTCCTGAAAATACCGGTACAGGCGCAAAAATTTCATAGGGTTTTATAACCTCTAAGATTTTCTCCTTCCCTTCTGTAGAGGTTTTGTATATTTTCACAAGACCGGAGTATACGATAAAAAAACCCCTCCCTTCATTGCCCTCTAAAAAGATAGTTTTTCCTTTATTAAAATACTTTTCCACTGCTATGTTGGACAGTGCAATTAATTGATCCTTAGACAGCCCCTTAAAAAGCGGGACATTAGAAACTATATCTAATATGCGATTCATGTGAATAGTCTTTATAAAGAATATCTTTAACTTATCAGCAAATAACCCAGGCGCTTCGCTCCAGGGTTATATATGAAAGAAACTTTTTTAAGTTTCTTAGGAGATTAAAAGTTTCGTTTGCTTTGACCTTCATCGCCTTTTCAGTGTAGCTTAAATTAACAAACCCGCAAAAAGTCGAAAAACTCCCTCTCCCTGGATGGGAGAGGGCTGGGGTGAGGGTGAATAAGGTAGTATTTCAATTGGTTGCCTCCCCCTCCCCTTAATCCCCATAAGCGCTAAGTTATTCGCAGCGCCATTCTGACGCCCTTTCTGTCATTCCGGCGAAGGCCGGAATCCAGTTAAACAATTGTATTCTACAAATCCTGCCAATTCGGATTACTGCTTTCAATCAATTCCAGTTTCCATTTTCTTTTCCATTCTTTAAATCTCTTCTCCCTCTCAATAGCGGATTCCATACTCTCGTTTACTTCATACCAAACCAGTGAATGAAACATCATAGCGTTTGGTAAAACCTTCTACCATGTTGTTTTTGTGCTCCCATATCCTCTTGATGAGATCTGAAGTCACTCCGATATAGAGGGTACCATTTCGTTTACTTGCCAAAATATAAACCGCCGGTTGTTTGTTCACTGATGCCTCTCTGGATTCCGGCTTTCGCCGGAATGACGAAAAGGAAAACAGGTCTACACATTTGCCTGCTTGTTCACTGATGCTCCACTGAATCGGGGTTCGGAGCAGGCTCTGGATTCCGGCTTTCGCCGGAATGACAGTACGAATAACTTAGCACTTATCTTCTATGCGTATCCATAGGCCATTTACCGTCCCAGCATTTTAAGCAGAGACTGTCCCTGGGGATGTTTAATGCGCCGACAAAGGCGTCAAGGCTGTTATACTTTACGGAATCAGCGCCAATCTTTTCTGCTATCCAGGCCTCTAACCCCCTGAGTTGATCATATGTAGTAATATCTCCCTCGGCAAGATATTCTCTCGCTACCAACTCTTTATAGGTCCTCGTTGATATCCCAAAATCACATGGATACATCAAGGGCGGGCATCCGATCCTTACATGCACCTCTCTGGCGCCGGCGTTTTTTAGGTCCCTAACCTTGTTCTTTATCTGTGTTCCCCTCACTATTGAGTCATCACATAGAACAATGTTTTTGTCCATTGTTGCATATTTTAACACAGATAGCTTGCTTTGGGCCATTCTTTCTCTGGCATCCTGGGTTAATTGTGTGTAGCTTCTATCTGCATATCTATTGTAGAGAAAAACCTCCTGGTAAGGTAATCCCGAAAGCATGTGATAACCAAGGGCATTGCCTATGCCTGACATCGGTACAGGCGCAACAAGGTCTGCCTTTACGCCTCCTTCTTCCATATCCCTCTCGGCCAGTCTTTTTCCTAAGTTATTTCTCGCCTCCTGAACATATAGCCCGTCAATCTTGCTGTCCATGCTGGCGGTGTATGCCCATTCAAAGGCGCAATGGGCCCTTCTTGGGCTTTCAAGTTGTTTTTTTGTCTCAAATCCCTCTTTAGACATAAATACAATTTCCCCAGGCATTACATCTCTAAATTTATTTATTCCAATAGCTTGAACAGCCCTTGACTCAGAGCTTATGATAAATGTCCCTGATTTCTCTCCTAAAATAAGTGGCCTGAATCCATATATATCCCTGGCAGCATATATTCCTTCATGTGTTAAAACAATAAGAGAGTAGGCGCCTTTTATTTTTTCAGATAGTTTTGATATCCCTGTAACGATATTTTTCTCCTGCATGATAAGTTTAGAGATAATTTCAATGTCCAGCCCGTGGTAAAAAGCCTCCCCTCTATCCTTCATCTCTTTGAGTAAATCTTTGCTGTTTATAATATTGCCGCTAAATGCAACTGCTATTTCCCCTACAGCCCCTTGCCACATCATTGGCTGTCTCTCCTTCAAGCTTACATGACCTATCCCCATGTTTCCCTTAAAGCCGTCTAATTCTTGAGAGGTAAAGGTGTTCCTGACCTGACCATAATGGGTTATAAGAAATATCCTTTTTCCATTAAAAGTTGCAATGCCGCAGAACTGCTGACCCCTGTGTTGAAGGAAATCAAGGCCTTTGTAGATATCATCAGCACAATCTTCGTCCTTGATAATTCCAAATACAGCGCAGTTATCACCTATTTGTTTCATGAAATGATTTCTCCTTTGCATTAAAGTTTTTTGGTGGTTTCTTTCCCTTTCGTATAAGGCGCTTCTTTTAAGACTGTATCATTTTTTCCGCCATTATCTTTCTTATATCTATCTCAAACCCTTTATCAGATGGTTGGTAAAATACTTTCCCCCTTATTTTTTCAGGGAGATACTCCTGCTTTACCTTTTCATCCGGATAATTGTGGGGGTAAATGTAGCCCTTTGAATAGCCCATTTCCTTCATCATCTTTGTCGGGGCATTCCTTAAATATAAAGGCACAGGCTGGGCCCCTGACTGTTCAATCTCTTTTTTCACATAATTTTCCGCCAGATAAAGGGCATTGCTCTTTGGCGCAATACTTAAATAGACGACTGCCTGGGCGAGACAAAGCTTAGCCTCAGGGGGGCCTACCTTTTCCCATGCATTGTATGTAGTGAGGGCTATTTCAAGGGCCTTAGGGTCTGCAAGACCGATATCCTCTGAGGCAAATCTGATAAGTCTCCTCCCAATAAAGAGGGGGTCTTCGCCGGCCTCCAGCATTCTGTAAAGCCAGTAGATGGATGCCTGCGGATCACCTCCCCGCATACTTTTATGAAGGGCTGAGATAAGATTATAATGCTCCTCTCCGTTTTTGTCATAAGTTAGGGGTCTTTTATTCAAGGATTGGGCTATGTTGGCAACGTCCAAGATCTTCTCATTTTTTTCATTCGGTTGAGTAAAATACACGGCTGATTCCAAGGAATTTAAGGCTGACCTTGCATCTCCATGGGATATATTTATGATATATTTCAAGGCATCTTCCCGCACTTTTATATTCATATCTCCCAGCCCTTTCAATTCATCTTTAATCGCCCTGTTTAAGATGATTTTCATGTATTCAGGGCCTATAGGGTTCAGGGTCATAACCCTAACCCTTGATAGGAGAGGTGAGATAATTTCAAATGATGGATTTTGTGTGGTGGCGCCAATGAGAACAATAAGGCCACTTTCTACATGGGGGAGAAATGCATCCTGTTGCGCCTTGTTAAAGCGATGGATTTCATCTACAAAAAGAATAGTCGGCTTTAGTTCGTATCTATAGTTCTTTTTTGCCGTACTAATTATTTCTCTTAGTTCCTTTACGCCTGAGATTACTGCAGAGAAAGTCTGAAAAGGGCTTTCAGTGTGCTGTGCAATCAATCTGGCAATTGTTGTTTTTCCTGATCCTGGTGGTCCCCAAAACAGCATAGAAAAAAGCCTGCCTATGTCAAGCGCTCTTCGCAATACCCTTGTTGGACCAAGGATATGATCTTGACCAACTACCTCTTCAATAGTCTCCGGTCTCATTCTGGTGGCCAGGGGAGTTGCTTTTGTATCCATTGTCTTATCTCTGTCCTTAAGTTTCACTTTGTTAAGGATATAGAGGAATTTTACATAAAAATGCTTGAAGGTGTACTTTTTTTAACTTATGATAACTCATGAAAAAGGTTGGCACTTACATAAGTCAACAAAGAGGGCTATTTTCATTGATATAGCCTTTTTAGGATGCTCCCTATAGCCCGGCACTTAATGCATGGGCTACAATTGATAAATATATATCATTTAAGAAAATTGGTCAAACACATATGTCAAGAAACACAAAAAATCAATCCATAGCCAAAGCGCAAAGGCCTTTTGTCCATTTGCATGTTCATACGGAATACAGCTTGCTTGATGGGGCCATCCGTATAAATAAAATGTTAGAAAAGGCGTCCAGCCTAAACATGGGGTCAGTAGCAGTGACCGATCATGGCAACATGTTCGGCTCTATAGAATTTTATTCGAAGGCCAAGGATGCCGGCATTAAACCAATACTTGGGTGTGAAACCTATGTTGCTCCTCACAGCAGAAAGGATAAGTCGCCTTCTCGAGACGGCCAGCCAAATGCTTATCATCTGGTTTTGCTCGTCATGAACGAAACTGGATACAGAAATTTAAGCAAATTGGTTACCCTGGGTAATCTTGAAGGATTTTACTATCACCCCAGGATAGATATGGAGATCTTAAGGGAATATAATGACGGGCTTATCGCCCTTTCCGCCTGTTTAAAGGGGCATATTCCCTTCAATCTAATGACGGGCAGGGTCGAAGAGGCAAAGGAAAAGGCCCGGGAATTGTCATCAATATTCGACCATGACCGGTTTTACTTAGAGGTCATGGCAAATAAAATGACCAAACAGATTGCAGTTAACAAATCATTAAAGGAAATGGCCCAGGAATTCTCTTTACCATTAGTAGCGACTAATGACTGCCACTATTTAAACCAGGAGGATGCAGAGGCACACGATACCCTTCTGTGCATACAAACAGGAAAAAACGTTAATGATCCTAACAGGCTAAAATTTTCTAATGAAGAGTTTTATTTCAAGACCGGTAATCAGATGGCCGCTGATTTAGATGAATTTCCCGAGGCCCTTGATAATACCATCAACATAGCCAAAAGATGCAACTATGAAATGAGTTTTGGCCATTATAGCTACCCTGTTTTTCAAGCGCCTGACAGCAGCATCAGCATTGAAGAAATGTTTGAGAAAGAGGCCGAAGAAGGCCTGAAAAAAAGATTAGACCGAAAGGAATCATTAGAGGGTTTGCTATCAACAGAACTGAAGGCTGAATACCAAAAACGTCTAAGTTATGAGCTTCAGGTTATTAAGGATATGGGGTTTCCAGGGTATTTTTTAATAGTAGCGGATTTTATAGACTATGCAAGGCAATCAAATATCCCTGTTGGTCCTGGAAGGGGTTCCGCCGCCGGTTCTTTAGTCGCCTATGCACTAAAAATTACTGACATTGATCCCATCAAGTATGGTTTACTTTTTGAGCGTTTTTTAAACCCCGGCAGAATAAGTATGCCTGATATTGATATTGATTTTTGTATCAAAAACAGGGACAGGGTTATTGATTATGTAAGTGAAAAATATGGGAGAGAGAATGTATCCCAGATAATAACATTTGGGAAAATGAAGGCCAGGGCAGTCATCAGAGATGTGGCCCGCTCTTTGGGCGTGTCTTATACAGAGGCAGACAGAATTGCCAAACTTATTCCGGAAGGTATTAACATTACCTTAGATGAAGCCATAGACGCTGAACCCAGGCTTGAGGCAATGACCGAGGGAACTGAAGAAGAAAAAAGACTGCTGCGAATCAGCAAATCCCTGGAAGGATTGACAAGACACGCATCTACACATGCCTCTGGTATCGTCATATCCGATAGACCATTGGTGGAGCATTTGCCACTGTTTAAGGGCCCAAACGGTGAGGTAATGACCCAGTATACCATGGACCAGGTGGCCAAATTAGGTTTGATTAAATTTGATTTTTTAGGGCTAAAGACCCTGACTGTTATACAGGGAACAATAAACCTAATAAAAGAAACAACCGGTGAAATTGCTAATTTAGATGAAATAGGAACAGAGGATGAAAAAACTTTTAAATTAATAAGCAAGGGCAAAACAACCGGTGTATTTCAGTTGGAAAGTGCAGGCATGAAGGAAATTTTAAGAAGCCTTAAGCCAAATGTCTTTGAAGATATAGTAGCAACAGTCGCACTCTACCGTCCCGGTCCTCTTGGAAGTAACATGGTTAATGATTTCATCAAGAGAAAGCATGGTGAAATTGAGATAACCTACCTGTTGCCACAGTTGGAGGGTATCCTGAAGGAGACCTACGGTGTGATTGTTTACCAGGAACAGGTAATGAGAATAGCCCAGGTATTGGCTAATTATAGCCTCGGAGAGGCGGATTTATTACGGAAGGCCATCAGCAAAAAGCAGCCTGAGGATATGGCCAGGCAAAAAAAACGTTTCATAGAGGGCGCAGATGAGAATAATATAGATCTTAAAAAGGCAGGGCGAGTTTATGAGCTTATAGAAAAATTTGGAGGTTACGGCTTTAATAAATCCCATTCTGTTGCCTATGCTATGATAGCATATTGGACTGCATATCTTAAGGCCCATTATCCCGTGCAATTCATGGCTGCCTTATTAACAGAGGATATGGGCAATCAGGATAAAACAATTAAAAATATTGCAGAGTGCAAGGAAATGGGTATACCCATACTCCCCCCTGATATTAATGAGAGTCAGGCGGATTTCTCTGTTGCAGGGGAAAGTATTCGTTTTGGACTGGCTGCTGTAAAAAATGTCGGCCTTAAGGCTGTAGAAGAAATTACGCATGAGCGGGAAGAAAATGGGTCATTTGAATCACTTTTATCATTTTGCAAAAGGCTTGATAAATCAAAGGTCAACAAGAGAGTTTTAGAGGGATTGATACAATGCGGCGCTTTTGACTTTGAAGGCGTATTCAGGTCAAGGCTTTTCGCATCTCTTGGCGACATCCTTGCCTCTACCGGTATTAATGAAAACCCAAATCAGTTGAATATTTTCGATCTCATCCCCTCTAAGCAAGAGATTGTCAGGAAGGAATTTATGGATATTGCCGAGTGGGAAGAGGATGATAGGCTACGGAGGGAGAAAGAATCTCTCGGTTTCTATATTACAGGACATCCCCTTGATAAATTTGAAGAAGAAGTTAGGCAGTTTGCAACCACATCATCCCAAGAACTCATAAAAATCAAAGAAGATAAAAAAACTGTTAAGTTTGCCTGTCTTGTTAATAGCATAAAGATCAAGATGACGAGAAGGAAGGAAAAAATGGCCCTTATTGTTGCAGAAGACAAAAAGGGGTTTGTTGAGGCAACCGTATTTCCAGATGTATTTGCTCGATGCGCACCACTATTGAATGATGACAGGCCACTTTTAATTACAGGGGAAACAGAGGTAGGCGAAAACCAGGTAAAAATTATTTGCCAGAATATAGTTTCCTTAGAGGCAGCAAAGAAAAAGACCATTAAATCAATATTGATACCGGTCTCGAAGGAAAGACTGTCTCACTCCAGCTTAATGAAACTGCGGGACCTTATCTTTCGGCACCCAGGCGATTGCCGGCTTAAATTCAGAATAGATATTGATCAAGATAACAGCACAACAGTAATTGCGCATAACAGGTATAATGTCATGCCTGAAGAAAATTTACTTCAAGAGATGAGCTCTTTAGTTGGTGATAAATTGATGTATGATGTGTAAAAAATGAAGGTAAGAATCGAGAATAGATATATAATAAGTCTCTTTAGTCATCTGGTTGTATTTATTTTAAAGACAATTCTTTTAACCTGTAAGGTTAGATATATTAACAAAAAATACATAGACGAATATCTTCTCGGGGAGAAAAAAGTTGTTATAACTGCATGGCATAGATGCGCTATTTATTTGCTTGTTAAATTCGGCCCTACTCACCCTGCTGTTCTTTTCTCTTCAAGCAGGGATGGAGACTTGCTTGCCGATTTTGCTGAAAAGGCAGGCGTTATCCCTGTCAGGGGCTCATCCACAAGGGGGGGCAAGGAAGGATCTGACCAGTTGGTTGCATTTTTACTTGAAGGCGGCAGGGTTGTGGCCACTGTTGCCGACGGACCATTGGGTCCGGCATTCAGGGCAAAGCCCGGCCTTGTAAGGATTTCCCAGAGATCCGGCGTACATCTCATGCCCATAACCTGGTCAGCCAACCGGGTATGGATGTTTCAAAAGGCATGGGACAAAATGATAATACCAAAGCCTTTTTCCACCATAGTAATATCTGCAGCAGAGCCATATATTATCCCTAAAAAAGCTCATGGAGAAATATTCAACAATTATGTAAAAAAAATGGAGAATACATTAATTGCGTTAACCAGAGACGCAGATTTAATGACCGGTCACAATGACCCCAATATGGAACAAAGGTAGTAAGTCAAAATAACTTACTACCTAATCTTAAAAGAGGACGGCCTTTAATTTCCTGGGAAACCGTTTATAATTGATGATTTTTGATTGTTGATTGTTGATTTATTGAAGTCGCTCCGCTCAAATTTATAGGTACAAGACTACACCCATTATACCGCAAAGAGGCAAAAATGGAGCAAAAAATTAAAACCATCGAAAGCTTGGGAACTAAATATTTCTCTGTAAATTTGGACGAGGTCAAAAAAGGAAATGGGAGGATCACTAAAAGGATTTTCATTAACCACCCACAGGCCTCTGCGATTATACCCTTTATATCCAATGATAAAATTATCATGGTAAGACAGTACAGATATGCCTTAAAACGGGAAACCCTTGAAATACCGGCAGGCAAAATAGATGAGGGCGAAAGCCCTGAACAATGCATTAAGAGAGAGATGATAGAAGAAACCGGATTCGATGCAGGATCTATTAAATGGATCTACACATATGCACCTGCCGTAGGTTACTCCAATGAACTTATACATATATATAAAGGAGAGCATTTGCATAGATTAGATACTAAAATTGATAACAGTGAAATAGCATCTGTTGAGATTATAGGAATAAAAGAGGTGTTAGAGATGATAAGAAATCACAAAATATATGACAGTAAAACTATTATAGCGCTGGCATTGACAATACCCTTGGTTTAATCCCTATTTCTTTTCTTTTTTTGGGGCTTTATCAGGGGGGTATACATATTTGATGTCAATATCATATGTCCAAGGAAGCCCCCACCACTGCCATCCATAATAATGTCTGTGCTTATACGCATGGAGATTGTTTCTCTTAGCCAACTGTCTGTAAAACTTGAGTCTATTTTCATCTTCAAAGAATGGAAATTGTGGCCCTTCAAACCCATTTTTTACGTTGTAAACGTGTTTAAACCCATTCTCCATTAGTTTGCCGGCAGCATCGATGCTTCTGGTGCCATCTCTGCATATTACAATAAGATTGTTCTCTTCTTGAAAAACCTTGCTTATTTCTTCAATAAATGACCTGTTAATGGCATTGAATTGATACGCAACGCCTTCTTCATTTTTCATGAGCCTGTTGTTGAAAAAGCAATAAGGAAAGAGGTATGCCATGGGTGGATGGCCAATGAATTGATACTCCGCCCTTGTCCTAACATCAATCAGATATGTATTTGGTATGGTATTTAACATATCATAGGCCTCTATGGACAAAATATTCTTGGGCTCCTGGCACCATGTTGTGCCGGAAAAACCAGCGGTGATCAAGCCAAAAATTATTAAAATGGCAAAAAATACTTTTTTCATAATAATTACTTTTATCCTTCTTCTTTTAACCCTTAGAATGAATTAAGCAGAGTCATCTTTTGTTGTCAATAAAAATGTTTTTCTGCAACATTTAGTTTCGTTAAAATACTCCTTGGTTACTCAATAAGTCCTATATGCATTATTCAACTAAAAAATTGTAATTTACTTTGACAAGGGTAAATTTTTATTTTATAAAAAAGTCAAATATGTAGATGAAAAGGAGTAAACAATATGGACCCACAAAAAATTCTTAAAGGAACAAGGATATTGATAGTGGATGATGAAGAAGATATCCTCGAGACATTGACTGAATTATTAGATATCTGCAAAGTTGATAGGGCATCCACCTTTGAGCAAGCAAAAGAGCTTCTTGAAACCAATATTTACCATGTTGCTATTCTTGATATTATGGGGGTAAGGGGATATGACCTGTTGGATATTGCCAAGAAAAGAGGTATTCCTTCACTGATGCTTACCGCCCATGCCCTCTCCAAAGATAATCTCAAGAAATCCTTTGAAAAAGGCGCCTCTTACTATGTTCCAAAAGATGAAATAAATAAAATAGATGTCTTTGTTGCCGATATTCTCCTGGCACAAGAACAAAACAAGAATGTTATGGTGAAATGGTATGAGCGTCTAAGTGGATTTTGTGATAGAAGATTTGGCCCAAACTGGAAAGACGAAGACCCTGATTTCTGGAATTCCCTATTGAAGTATTAACCGGAAATTTACAAACTCATATTCAGCTATTTTTTGACAGG
>CAYSWP010000047.1:0-10846 GCA_964434795.1 uncultured Desulfobacteraceae bacterium
CTTCATACATTAAGGTGAGGGGGGTTGTCAAATAATTTTTTTAGGGGTGGGGGGAAATTTTAAGATAAATTACTGCTCTATCACTCTTGTTCCTGAAGGGGGTGAAAAAGAAAAAAAATCTTTATTAAAATTATTTCTCTGCTCCCAGTTTTTAAAGAAAAATTTAGTCACTCCACTAACGTTATTGTAAACACTAACCTGTTTAATGGAAAAATTCTCCTTATCTATTTCCACTTCCAGGTGGTCAATTTCTTGTGACGGCTGTTTTGGGCTAAGCATTAAAAGCGATGCATTTACTTCTTTGCTTGGCCCTAAGGATATTAGGAAATCATCCGTTATTTTTTTCATCCCCTTAAGAATATTACTAAGGAGTTGGAGTTCCTTGCCGAATTTTTCGACAGGGTATTTATAAACCTCCCTTTTAATGGGTATATACCACCACAATGTTTCTGCGTTTGTCAGCAGAAGTTCCTCTTGAGGTGAAGCCTGTTCAAGTCGAAGGAAGTTTGGAGGTTTAAAAAAAAGTTTGCCTTTTGCCAGATCATGCCTGTCTGCTACTTTCAGCATAGCCATTGTTTTACTGATAGATTCTCTGGTGTAATCAGACGTTAATCCTGATATTTCTCCATATCTGTCACCAACACCATTGATTATTTTTGCAAGCTGGTCATCAGGTGATGCATATTTTACAGGGAATAATACAATAGACAAGAGAACGGAAAAAAGTACATAAAACTTAAAATTCAAAATTGCCCTCCTCTTTTAAAAACCTCCCTGGGCTTACTTCCATCAGGTGGCCCAACAATTCCATCTTTTTCCATCGCCTCTATCATCCTGGCAGCCCTATTATAACCTACTCTAAGTTTACGCTGCACCTTTGAAATTGATGCCTGGCCGGTTTGTAAGACTAATTCCACAGCCTCTTCATACCTTTCATCCTTATCACCTTCTATCTCTTCCTTTTCTTCTTCCGCACTAATTCCAGAGGCTATAGAGACGTCATACTCAGGTTTCATCTGGTTTTTCAAAAATGATATGACTCTGTTAACCTCATCTTCCGATACAAACGCGCCATGGATCCTGCTAAGCTTTGCAACGCCTGGTGGTAAAAACAACATGTCACCATCCCCTAAAAGATGCTCTGCGCCCATTACATCAAGGATAGTCCTTGAGTCCACTCTGGATGAAACCTGGAATGAAATTCTTGTAGGAAAGTTTGCCTTAATAATCCCTGTTAGAACGTCTACTGATGGTCTCTGTGTTGCAATTATCATATGAATCCCCGCTGCCCTTGCCATCTGGGCCAGTCTTGTCACAGATTCCTCAACCTTTCTGCCCGAGGACATCATCAAATCTGCCAATTCATCAATTATTATAATAATATAAGGAAGATGTTTGTCCTTCTCTTTGCCTCCATCAGGTGCATCCAGCACTTTTTCTTTTCTCACCTTTCTGTTATATGCATCTATATTTCTTACACCCTTTTCAGAAAGAAGGAAGTAGCGCCTTTCCATTTCTTCAACAGCCCAGCCAAGGGCCTTTGTCGCCTCTTTTGGATTGGTGACTACTGGGTGTAATAAATGAGGTATGTCCTGGTATGGGGCAAGCTCTATCCTTTTTGGATCAATCATTATAAATCGGACCATTGCCGGAGATGCCTTAAACAAAACACTGTTTATCATGGCATTAATCGACACGCTTTTTCCTGTCCCTGTTGCTCCGGCAACTAAGAGATGCGGCATCTTTGTAAGATCTGTAATAACCGGTTGACCAACTATATCCATACCCAAGGCAATTGTTATTCTATTTCGGGAGTTTAGAAATGTATCGCTGGACAAAATTTCCTTTAAGGTGACGAGTTTCCTTTTGTTGTTAGGTATTTCGATTCCTATGGCGGATTTTCCTGGAATCGGCGCTACAATCCGTATGCTTGATGCCCTTAGATTAAGGGCAAGATCATCTGCAAGAGAGGAAACCTTGCTTATCTTAACGCCTGGTGCAGGCTTGAATTCATACATTGTAATCACTGGGCCTGGCATGATTTCAACTACCTCACCATCAACCCCAAAGTCTTTTAGTTTACTTTCCACACGTAATGCATTGGCCCTTAAACTGTCTTTTTGGATCTCTTTTTCAAATGATTTAGGGGGATCATCTAAAAGATCCAATTGAGGAAGCTTAAAATCACCTTCTACATTCATGAAAGGAAAAAATTCCTGCACTGGCTTTGCATATTTCCTTGAAGGGGTTTCAACAATATTCATCCTCTTCTCTTTTCTTTTCGTAGCCTTCGTTATAATTTTATCCCTTTGTTTTGTCCGTCGTTTTCGTTCCATGTATTTAATCCATTTTTCTTTAATGTAAAGGGCTACATTAAAGAGGGTCTGCCAGAGCGCCTTGAAAAACTTTCCAAATGAAAATTTGGTTATTACCATGGCGGAGATAACAAAGACGGCGGAAAAGAGCGTATATGCGCCAAAAGAGTTAAATACTTTCTTTCCAATACCCGCACAATATAAGCCTATTAATCCTCCGCTTACCATTGCGCCTCTGTAATGTATTCCATCCGGGGCATAAAGAGATAATAGAGCGGAAAATGATAGCATAAGGAGGCCTATGTTTAGTAATATTAAAATGATCCTGGAAGGGAGTCTACCCCTGAAAAAAGAGAAGGATAAAAAAAGACAACTAATTATAAGCCAAAAAGAGGAAAAACCGCAAAGAAGGAAAAGGAGGCCTGCCAGGTTAGCTCCAACAGACCCAAACATGTTATGTTCATCTACAATCTTTTGTCCTGTTTCCCATAAAAGGGGGTCCTGTGGATAATAGGATAATAGACTTACCCCAAAGATAAGGGTTATAAGAAGAAAAATTACCCCCCATATCTCTGTTCTTATAGGATGATTAGATGGTGCTTTAACCATCTCCTTCCCTTTTTTCATTAATAACGCTCCTGCATTAAAAGAAGGAATTATGCCTAAGGTTTCTCTATTATCTTATCAAAAATACTCCATGCCGCAGACATGGCAGGATTGTCATCCGGTAACGAGGATGTTGGATTACCCTTCATATCAAAATCATAAAGATCATCGTCTTTCGGTATAGTACCAGCCAGATCCAGCCCAAACTTTTCTACTGCCTCTTTTAATGAGTCATTTAACCCGTCACGGGCCTGATTTATTATTAAGTATTTTTTCTTTACCTTGACCTTTAATTCATCTACTAATTTATTAATACGGGAAGTGGTCTCAATACCCCTTATAGAGGAATCGGCAACAGTAAGAAGGATATCAATATTATTTGTTGTCAGCCTGCTGATATGCTCCATGCCGGCCTCGTTATCCATCACCATGTAAGGATAATTATCAATAAGCTGACCTAAATACATAGTTAATAAACTATTTGCAGCACAGTAGCAGCCGGCTCCTTCCGGTCTTCCCATAGCGATGAGGTCAAAGCCTTCTCCTTCAACAATTGCCTCAGCTAATTTAATTTCCATAAAAACCTGTTTGGTCATTCCCTGCTTAACTACCCCGTCTTTCATTTCTTCTCGCCCTGTCCCTAAGGTTTCTTTCATGGGAACACCAAGCACTTCATTAAGATTTGTATTTGCATCTGCATCAACTGCTAATACAGGTATCTTATCTTTTTTTACCAAATATTTAATCAAGAACCCTGCAACAGTGGTTTTTCCGGTTCCTCCCTTTCCGGCCATGGCTATTGTATATGTCATTTTTCTCCTTTCTTATTTACAAAAAGATAGATCTTTCTCTAACCTTAGCTCTATTAAAACAGTTAAAGGTTCAAAGGGTGGATTTGCTTCAAAAGTCTAAAGTATTAAAGATTTTTTAATTTACCAATTTTATTCTAAACACTAAGCGTATAGCTGTCAACGTTGAAGTTAGGATGATTAGTTTGCAATTTCTGCCATTCTTATCTTGACATTTTTACCAATTACGGTAATTTAGTATCTGCTCAATAAACAGGGGCAATCGAATGAAAAAAAATTTACCGCAAAGACGCAAAGGACGCAGAAGGACATTGCTTTTCCTTTGCTGCTGAGAGGACAGCAAAGGAAAAGCAATGTCCTTCAGGCAGAATACCTCTTTTTGTTTTTCGCTGAGAGGGCGAAAAACAAAAAGAGAAGTTGCTTTGCGTTCTCCGCGTCTCTGCGGTGAAAATAGGGTTGCAAAAGCTTCTTACCCTATTTATTGAACTATTACATAATTTAGTTAATGTTCAGCAAATGACCCCTTGCGTTAAAGCAAGAATCTTTATAAAACTTTAAAAGTTTGGACAGCATGTTACAGGGTGTGCTTGATAGCCCCATTAAATAATTGCAATAAGTTTTTATATTTATTTTTAATTAATTGAGGAGAACATATGGCACAAAAAACTGATCAAATAAGAAATATAGGGCTGATAGGTCATAGTGGTTGTGGAAAAACATCACTTGCAGAGGCTATTCTTTATGATAGCAAGGTGATTAACAGATTAGGGAAAGTAGATGATGGTTCCTCTACTATGGATTTTGAGCCTGAAGAGATAAAACGAAAGGTCACACTTGGAACATCCTTCTGCCCATTTAATTGGAAAAATAAAAGTTTTAATCTTATAGATACACCTGGTGAGAATGATTTTCTCTCTGATGCCAAGATATGTCTCCAGGCCGCAGAAGGCGCTGTTCTAATTGTTGATGCAGTAGACGGCGTAAAGGTAGGAACCGAGAAGGTCTGGGGTTTTTCATCAGAGTATAATCTTTCCCGCATAGTTTTCATTAATAAGATAGGCAGGGAAAGAGCTGATTTTTATAAGGTTGTGGAGGAAATTGAAAATACTTTTTCTATAAAAGCAACACCTATATATCTCCCGGTTGGGACAGAAAATGAGTTTAAAGGCCTGGTAAATTTGATAAGATTAAAGGCCCATATATATAAAGATGATGACTCAGGATCATTTGAAGATGAAGATATACCTGCCTCAATGAAAGAAATAGTAGATAAATGGCATGAGAGGATTATGGAAAACATTGTTGAGGCGAATGATGATATTATGGAAAAATACCTTGAAGGACAGGAGATTACGCCAAAGGAGATAGAGGATACCCTTATAGAGGGCGTGAAATCTGGAATTATTGTACCTGTTATCCCTGGTTCTGCTGCTCTTAACATAGGTATTTCACAACTCTTGGACAGCATCAATCAATTTATGCCTTTTCCATCTGAGAAAGGAAAGGTGACAGGCCACAAAATTGCAAGTGAAGAAAATGTAGAATTTGATGCAACAAGTGAAGCCCCTTTCTCAGCGCTTGTTTTCAAGACCTTTGCAGATCCATTTGCCGGCAGGCTTAATATGTTTAAGGTCATGTCTGGAAAAATAAACTCAGAGAATACAGTCCTTAATTCTACAAAAAATGTAAAAGAAAAATTAGGCCAGCTACTGTTAATTGAGGGAAAAAAGCAAAGACAGGTTAATGAGGCAGTTGCCGGGGATATTGCGGCTGTTGCTAAATTAAAAGAAACAACGACTGGAGATACATTTTGTAAAAATGACAACCCAATAGTTTTTAGTCCGGCTGAACCATTCTCACCAACTATTTCCTTTGCCGTAGAGGCTACTGAAAAGGAAAATGAGGATAAGGTTTTTTCCTCTCTTTTGAGATTGGCAGAGGAAGATCCTACTCTTAAGTTAGACAGAGATCAATCAACTGCAGAGATTATACTATCCGGCACAGGACAAATCCACATTGAAAACACCAGGGATAAATTAAAAAGAAAATTCGGGGTAGAGATAAGTCTTAAGACACCTAAAATTCCATACAGGGAAACCATCAAGAGCAAGAAGGAAAAGATTGTCTACAGGCATAAGAAGCAGTCCGGTGGACGGGGACAGTTTGCCGAGGTACATTTTGATATATTTCCGTTGAAAAAAGGGGAGGGTTTTGTATTTGAAGAGGCACTAACAGGAATGAATGTGCCAAGAAATTTTGTGCCGGCTGTGGAAAAGGGTATAGTAGAGTCCATGAAAACCGGTGTTCTCGCAGGGTATCCAGCTGTAGATATAAAAATCAGGTTTTTCGATGGAAAATCCCATGAGGTCGACTCGTCTGAGATGGCATTTAAGATTGCATCCTCTATGTGTTTTAAGAAGGCATTCCAGGAGGCTACGCCCATTCTCTTAGAACCAATTATGAATATGGAGATAAAAATCCCGGATGATGTTATGGGAGATGTTATAGGAGATATTAATGGCAGAAGAGGAAAGGTATTGGGTATGGACAGCGAAGGAAAATACCAGATCATAAAGGCTGAGGCTCCAATGGCTGAAGTGTTAAGGTATTCCTTTGACCTCACCTCTATGACAGGAGGCAGAGGCAGTTTTCAGATGAAGCAATCTCACTATGAGGAAGTTCCAACCCACCTGACAGAGAAGGTAATAGCTGCATCCAAGGAAGAGGAAAAATAAAAAGGCCTATATATGATTAATGCAGGTGTATTGACTATTAGTGATAAAGGATATAGGGGGCAGAGGACGGATAGTTCCGGTCCCCTAATAGCTGAGATGTTGACTGCTGATGGATATACAGTAGAGGAGCAGGCCATTGTGCCGGACAATGAGGAAAAGATCGCAGAGCGCCTAATAGAATGGGTTGACCAAAAAGACATCAGGTTTATCGTGACAACTGGAGGTACTGGATTAAGCCCAACTGATGTGACCCCCGAGGCAATGCTTAAGGTAATCAAATACCAGGTACCTGGGATGGCTGAGGCAATGAGGGCTGAAAGCCTAAAAAAAACACCTAATGCAATGATTTCCAGGGCAATAGCAGGTGTAAGGGGAAACAGCCTGATATTAAATTTGCCGGGAAGCCCTAAAGGCGCCAGCGAGAATCTATCCGTAGTACTGCCGGCAATAGATCATGCGCTTGCAAAAATCGGCGGTGATCAAACCGATTGCGCTTAAAACAGAAGATGTATCCATACATACTGACATTGTAAATTATAGCGTATTATGGAGTAATATTTTGGACAATAACCTCCGCTTCCGGACCAAGAGTTGGATTCAAAGGTTCACTCCGCCACAAAAATGGCGGATAAAGGTTCAAAGGTTTCCCGCTGAGAATGGGATTTGCCTATTCGTGTTAACCCATTAAAACCAATGAGATAGAAAAAAATCCCGTAATTTCTCAAAAAGTTCGGGCGATCACAACCCGATTACGTCCTTGATCGAATAAAAATGCCGTATGGCCTTCTGGAGTTTAAACGTAAGCCTTTTATAAAATCCTTACGGCCTCCGGCCCGGAGGGATAAACTCCGCCCGAGGTTATTTAGAACTTACGTATTTATCACTTCAAACCAAAGTTATCATTCTACACTGGGCATAGAGCCTGCACTTTTTTTATCCCCACCTTCCCTGCTAAATTTTTTTGAAAAAAAGTTAAGGGGGCTTAAAGTTCACTCAAAAATAAGTCCGGACAAGGCAAATTTCTACTTGACTCAGGACATCCCCATGCCTATACTGCCACCGACTTAACATGCAGCTTAAATGTATTAAAAAGATATCCCCGTTAATTTCAACATGATTATTGAATAGTGTTGAACATGATAGAATATGAGGTAACTGAATGAAAAATATACGTTTGTTTTTGTTTTTAACCATCATTGCTTTCTTTGCCCTTTGTCTCCCGGCTATTGCAACAGAAGGCGCCGCCCATGAGGCCCAGGAACATGTTAATTTAGGTGAAATTCTAACACTTTACAGCGTCATACCATTTGTTGGAATTTTGCTTTCGATTGCCTTATTTCCCCTTTTTGCGCCGGAATTCTGGCATCATCACTTTGGAAAGGTCTCTGCTTTTTGGGCTATTGTTATAGCCGTCCCACTATTAATTATCTATAAAGGCTCCGCCCTGCATGGTTTTCTGCATATTCTAATAGCCGATTATGTCCCATTCATTATACTGCTCTGGGGTCTTTTTACCATATCCGGTGGAATATTGCTGAGAGGAAGTTTAAGGGGGACACCAAAAGTCAATACGGTAATTATTGTAATTGGAACAATTTTGGCATCCTGGATGGGAACAACTGGGGCGGCCATGTTGCTCATCAGGCCATTTCTGCGGGCCAATGATTATAGAAAAAACAGGGCATTCATGGTGGTATTTTTTATATTTCTTGTTGCTAATATAGGCGGTGCCTTAACACCGGTGGGGGATCCTCCACTTTTCCTGGGCTTCCTGCATGGTGTGCCGTTTTTCTGGACATTCCATATATTACCTCACATGCTCTTAGCGGCCGTAATCTTGCTTATCATGTATTTTTTCCTTGATACCTATTACTATAACAAAGAGGGACTTAAAGACAAAAAAGTTGAAGAAGAAGAAAAGAAGCCGCTCCGTTTAGCAGGCAGCTTTAATTTAATATTCTTAGCCGGTGTTGTCGGTTCCGTTATAGTGAGCGGTTTAGTAGATTGGGGAGAAGTAACTACATTAGGTATCACAAGGAGCGTTCAAGAATGGGCGAGGGATGGCTTTATTATAATCATGGGAATTCTCTCATTGATATTTACAAGCACTGAGCTAAGGGAAGAAAACGAGTTTTCATGGTTTCCCATTAAGGAAGTAGGCTATTTGTTTGCCGGCATATTTGTTACGATGACACCATGTCTGCTGCTCCTCCTGGCAGGAAGCAAAGGCGCTCTCAGTTTTATTGTTGACGTGGTAAAGGAGCCTGTTCATTACTTCTGGATTACAGGGATTCTGTCAAGTTTCCTGGATAATGCTCCAACGTATCTTACCTTTTTCTCTACTGCCTTGGGAAAATTTTATTCCGGTGTGCCTGAGTCCATAGCCGTTTCTAAATTGATTGCTGAAAATCCAATATACCTCATGGCCATTTCTGCCGGAGCTGTATTCTTTGGCGCCAATACTTACATTGGAAATGCACCGAATTTTATGGTGAGATCTATAGCAGAGGAGGCAGGAACTCCTATGCCGAGCTTTTTTGGCTACATGTTAAAATACTCAATTATTTTTCTTTTCCCCGTTTTTATCATAATTTCTTTAATATTCTTTTAACATTAAGAAGTCGGCAGGCTGTTTTTTGTCTTTTTCAGTACCTTTATATCGTAAATACTTGTATAGGGATATTGACCGTTTTTGTCCTTTTCAATATATTTAACCATGTCCCATATGGTAGCCAGGGCCATTGAAACGCCTACTAATGCCTCCATTTCTACGCCTGTCATGGCCTCTGCCTTAACGAGGCAATTGGTCTCAATGAAATCATCTCCAATTGAAAAATTAAGCTCAACTGTATTTAGTGGAATTTGATGGCAGTGGGGAATCAATAAAGAAGTTTCTTTGGCGGCGTTAATGGCTGCAATTTCAGCAACCATGAGAGGGTCTCCCTTTTTAATATTTTTTTCCTTAATTTTTTTAATTGTCTCTGCTGAGAGGCCTATCCTTCCTGAAGCTATCGCCTCCCTCAAGACAACCTTCTTGCCGGTAATATCTATCATGCCCATAATAATAATTGTGTTTAAAGGTTAAAGTGTTGTTTATTAAAAGTCCGTTAATTATTGTCGTCCTTGAGTTTAATAAAAGGTACCTTAGCGAACTTAATCCCCTCGTCTTTAAGCTCCTGTTCTTCTTTTGCCGTTGCCGTTCCCCTTATGTTTCTCTTCTTTGTTATTCCGTAATATATTTTCAAGGCCTCTGCAGCAAAATTTGTCCCTACATCGTCAAAATTGTTTTTAACATATTCCACTATACCCATAGCGAGTTTTCCGTAGTCAGGAGCATTATTTTTTGATGTTATTTCTCCTGTTTGCCCTTCTGGGCTGCTCTTTATAGCAACCGGTGATAACACCTTTGTTATGTTTGTATCTTTACATAAAGGGCAGTTAATCATTCCCATGGAATTTTGCTCGTTAAATGAGTCAATATCCTTGAACCAGCCTTCAAAGCCGTGTCCATTAGAACATTTTAGATCAAATACAATCATTTTCTCGCCATCAAAATTTTTTAGATAAAAGTATTATTAACGGTCTCATGTAATTGTTTCATCATTCAGCATATAAAACAGCTAATATCCTCGTCTTATCCTTGCCATAACACTTAACTAAATGAGGAATGGTAGAATCGTAATAGATAGAATCGCCTGGTTCAAGGATATGAGTCTCCTTATCTAAACGAACCTCCATGTCTCCCTGTAGCACATAAATAAATTCCTGGCCGTCATGGGTTGAAGGTTCTTCTTCCACTGAGGGCTCAAGGGTTACAATGAAGGGTTCCATGTGCCTGTCTTTTTTATGGGGAGCCAGGGATATAAACTCATACCCGTATTTATCGCTTGTTGTAGAGTCATATCTTGAGATAATTTTTTTATTATCCTTGCGCACAATTGTGTAGGGTTGGCTTTCAGCGCCTGATATAAAATAGCCCATTTTCATATGCAGGGCCTTTGCCAATTTGATAATTGTCCCAAGGGGAGGAGATACCTTTCCTTCTTCTATTTCCTCCAACAAAGAAACGCTCAGCCCTGTTCTTTGTGAAATGTCTTGTAAATTCAGCTCTTTTCTTTCCCTGATTTTTTTTACATTCTCGCCGACATTTAAAATAATTTCACTATCCTGCAATGATTTTTCCGTCCCATCTGCGAGATATTTTTCCTCATCTTTTGCAGAAAAATGGCTAAGGTCGTTTAAAAAATCTTCATATCTATCACTTTCATTGACGTTCTTTTTTTCTTTCATGGCCTCTCCAATAATACAAGGGTAGTGGTTAATATTTTTGGTTCTTCTCCAATTTAGTTGGAGAAGAGGGTCCAAGGATTCCAGGGGTCAA
>CAYSWP010000048.1:0-10776 GCA_964434795.1 uncultured Desulfobacteraceae bacterium
GACCCCTGGAATCCTTGGACCCTCTTCTCCAACTAAATTGGAGAAGAACCAAATAAATTAACTTTCCAGTTGGTAACCCCATTACTTAGCCGTTTTCATAGGCCATGGGTTCTGTTTTTAGCTCTTGTGCGACGTGCAAAATGGCACTATGAACATTGACCAAAATCCCGTACATGAAGCGCAAACAAGAGGGAGTGAAATATTTCTCAGGAGGTTTTATTGCTTCAATCTAAAACTATTGAAATAGACGGCATAGGGCGTGTGCTTCTTGTACGAAGCAAACGGGCACGACGTTTGAACATCTCAGTGAAACCCTTTACAGGGGCCAGGGTCGCAGTTCCTTCCGGACTTTCATTTGAAAGTGCGGAAAAAATAGCCCTCAGTAAAGCGAGATGGATAAAAAGGCACCTTGATAAAGTCAAGGAAATCGAAAAAAGACAGGCTGCCGTCTCAAATGACTTGCCTGAGATAGACAGGGTTTTTGCCGGGAAAAAGCTGACCCTCCGACTCAACGAGTTATCAAGTCTTCATGGCTTTACCTACAACCGGGTCTTTATCCGAAATCAAAAGACCAGGTGGGGAAGTTGCTCTGCAAAAAACAATATCAATCTGAATATGAACCTTCTCAGGCTCCCAAAAGATCTGATCGATTATGTTATCCTTCATGAACTTGTCCATACAAGAGAAAAAAACCACAGTAACGTCTTTTGGGCTGAGCTTAACAAATTCGTAGGAAATGCAGAGGAACTGAAATCAAGGCTTAAGGAATATAGTCTTTAATCAAGCTATTTGTGCTGGACTGTACACCTGTGATATATGCGCTGTGCGGCCAGCCTAAAATTGTAACCGTTCCATTAATGAGGACGGTCATGACACTTTTGTTTATTGTGTGTGTTATAAAACCTTTTTACGGCAGAATATACAAAAAATTCCCCATTGTTGGAAACAGCAGCCTGTGGTAGAAAATTTTATAACCTTCCTGGGTATAGTCCCAAATATTAAACACTACCTGCTAAAAATCGACTTATCCTGCTTTAAAGGCTCCGGGAATTGCATTTTTGGCTGCGGGGTATTTCTTGACGAGCGATCTGAATTCTGCTGATACACGAGGATCATTTGGATCTTTATATAAAAGGATAGAAAATATATCTACAGCCTTATCCATATTATTTTTTTTGATGTGGATTTTTGACATACCAAGGTATGCAAATTTATCATATCCTATATCCAAGGCCTTTTTATAGTGTATCTCCGCCTGTTGGGAATCGCTTAATTGCGAGTAGGCATCGCCGATTCTTGTCATCACCATTTTTGGGTCCATTCCATATTTTAAGGCCATTTGCCATGAGCTTATGGCAGATGAATAATTTTTCATTCCCCTAAAACAGTCAGCCTTACCATGCCATGAATAGGAATCGGAGGGTTTGATTTTAAGGGCTTTATCGTAGCAATCTTTTGCCTTTTCATATTGCCCCTGCCTCCTGTAGATATTTGCTGTAGAGGTAATCGCTACAATTGCGTTGTCAGATAAGGAAATTATTTTATTAAAATATTTTAATGCTTCCTCGTAATTTCCTATTTTTGTATATATATCTCCAAGGCCCATTAAGGCATACAAGTCATCCTTTTTTTGTTCAATGGCCATAAGAAAATATTTTTTTGACTCTTCAAAATCATTAATTTTCCTAAAACCATCGGCTATCCTTGTCATTGTCTTGTAATCATCAGGTACTAATGACAGGTAATTCAGCCAAATCTCCAAGGCGTTATCTATCTTTTTTAATCCCCTATATGAATCTCCCAGCCCTACAATCGCATATTTGTTATTGCTCTCAATTTTTAAGGCCTTTTCGTAATAAAAAACAGCTTTTTGAAAAGCTTTCATCTTTCGTTTTAAATTACCAAGTCCAACGAATGCATATACATTATTAGGGTCTGATTTTAATATTAAGTTGAATTTTTCTTCAGACTCTTTGTATTTTCCCTCTCTTGCCATTTTTTGGGCCAGCTTATATATATTTATCAGGCCCTCTTTCTTTACCTTTTGTCTTTTCCGCATCATGTAAAATTATTTAAATCCTTTTCTTAATTAGATCGCAGGCTATTTTGTCTGCTCATGCAGAGTGCAGGCAACCTTTTGGTTTCTTTCAATGAATAGAACAACCTGTACGCTAAAATAGAAAGAATGAATGCTTATTTACTTAACAAAATATGCTGCAATATTCATTCCAAGGATACATCAAGATCAGGATAGCTTAGCAAATACTTGACCAACCGGCTTGTTCGGGTTAGAGAAATATATAATTATTTTGCACTTGAATGCTTGACACTTAACCTCCTCTTTTTTATTCTGCATGTAAGTTATCAAAATATTATTCTACAATTATTAAAATATATAAGAATGAATGCTAAATCAGCCGGAAAAACAGATATAGGGCTAAAGAGAAAAATAAATGAGGACAGCTATTTAGTTGCACCTGATTTGGGGCTTTATATAGTAGCTGATGGTATTGGAGGTCATAGGGCTGGTGATGTTGCAAGCAGAATGGTTGTTAAGATTATTGAAGATTATTGGGTAGAGGTTAAGAAGGGAAAAACACCTGCATTCACAAAGAGCATAGAAAGAAATTTAATTACGGAAAAACACTTAATTAATTCTATATCCTTTGCAAACGCTGGGGTTTATGAAGCCCAAAAAGTGCGTGAATATAAGGGCATGGGCTCAACAGTTGCTGTCCTGCTTTTTGAAGGGAATTTCGTATGGGCGGCAAATGTTGGGGATAGCCGTATATATGCATTTGATAGCGGACGTTTGTCTCAGATTTCTGAGGAACATTCCCTGGAGGCTGAGCAAAAAATCCTTGGCCTTAAGGGACCAAACAGCATTGCAAACCCATCGTTTAGACATATATTAACCAGGGCAGTAGGCATAAAAGAGAAGGTGGATATTTTTATTACCTATATCAAACCAAAGGTTGGCGATATTTTAGTAATGTGTTCTGACGGCCTCACAGATTTTGTGCCTGAAACAGGTATCAGTGAAGTGCTAAGTGACTTTTCTATTTCCCTGGGGCGGAAGGTGGATATACTTATTGATGAGGCTAAGAGTGGAGGGGGAAATGACAATATATCCGTAATCCTGCTGGAAGTAGCTGAGGAAAAGAAAAGATCGAGGTGGTTTAGCCGTAAGAGGCTTTAATCTCAATCAGGCATCTAATGTGCCGGCATTTTTATCGTAGCTTTAATAAATCAAAATTGATATATGTCAATTTTTTGACATGCATTTAAAGTTGAAAGATTACAGTGCATTGGAGTGGGGAAATTTAATAACATGATAGTTGACCAATATCTTCAAAGAAGAGAATATTTTAGTTTTTTTAATGAGCTCTATAGCAGCCAAAAAACCGGTGTATTAGTTGCAAATAATGACAGGTATGAAGTTAAAATTTATCTGAGCCGGGGAATCCTGTTATTTACTGAGGGGCCTGACAGGGAGACGGCGTTGCTGAAAAAAATAGCTGCTAAAAAAAGGCTCGAACAGGGTCAACTGAATGAGCTAATTAAAATAAGAGAAAGAAACCCCCATTCTTTAGGTAAATTACTTATAGAAAGGCGTTTTATATCTCCTAAGTTATGGAATAAGTTTCTTATTTTAAGGGCAAAATATCATTTAACGGCCATGCTCAAGATGGAAAAAGCCCATGTTAGATTCGAAGAGATCAAGGTAGATATATCATCATATAATTTATTAAATCTGGATTCTAAAGAGCTACTTATAGAAACAATAAGGGACATAGAAGACAACATATTTATTAAAAGTTTTGTGCCAGGGCCTGAGGCCTGTTTCGAGCAAAAACCGATCAACGAGGGTGTTGAGCTTGAACTATTGAATAACACCGAGAGAACCCTTTTTGCTGCTATTGATGGTAAGAAAACAGCAAAGGATATTTCATTGTATCTTGGTTTAGATTATCCTAAGGTGTGCAATACTTTGTGCCTCTTGCTGTTCTTGGAACTTGTCATTCCCGCACAAGACAAGGGTAAGGCTCAAGACAGCTTAAATTATAAGGAAATTATCAATGTTTATCTTGATTTTATTAAAATCCTCGAAGTACGTTTTAAAAAAGAGATTGGACGAGAGTTTGATGCAGTTCTTAACCAATGCATTCAAGAATTAACTGATCAAAATGTTAGTCTTTTTCAGGGCATTGATTTGCGCAAGGTCCCTTCAAAGGAAATTTCAGAGAAAATTAATGACCGTTTTTTAACCATTATTAGAAAGGGCGCAAGCCCACTGGCCTTATCTACATCTTTTAATAAATTAATATATCTATTAATTATGAGGATGAAAAAAATTTTAGGAATTAGTATTACGGAAAATACTATCAATGAAATGCTTAATATGATTAACTATGTAAAGAAGTACAGGCGAGATCCATCAATGATGAGGTATATAAAGGGTAACCTTGAGGATTACCTGGCCCAAGTGAAATCCTGAAACAGTTTATGTAATTTTAAAGACAGTCACTCCAATATGTCCAAAAGGAGACAATTCATGGAACTAACTGCACAGACTACAGTTTATTTGTTAATGCTGGTTATTTATATAATCATACTCTACATATTTGATCGGGCAAGGGTGAAGTTTAAGGGAGGCACTCTGGAAATGGTGATTAAATTGATCATCATCAACACGGTTTTACTTCTTATGGCGGACTATACATATCTTTTTGAATTTTTAGGATCAGATTTAATATATATATTGCGTACAATTCTACGTCTTGCTGCCATGTGTGCCCTTGCATTTGGCGGTCTAAGGCTTATAAGCACTTGATTTCCATGAATATTATTTAGATGATGCAGGTCATGAAAAGCATATATTACTATGAATTTAAATACAAAAAACTGATAGTGCAGGTGGCTTCTTCCGACATTGGAGCAGTAAAGATAAAGATAGGCTTCAAGAGGGAGGGAGATTTAATTAATGATATAAAGGGTTACACGGGAAGCATTGAATTCCATGAGGGTTTTAAGAAAAACGAAGATCTTATTAATGTATTGAAGTCCTATCTAAACGGTGATAATCCGACAATGGATATACCATGGGATATTCTTGGCACACCCTTTATGCATGATGTATGGGAAAGTACATGTAAGATCCCCTATGGAGAGACAAAGAGTTACAGTGATATTGCATCAATGGCAGGCAGGCCAAAGGCTGCGAGGGCTGTTGGGCAGGCATTAAATCGGAATCCATTGCTAATTATAATACCATGCCACAGGGTAGTATCTGTCAGCGGGATAGGTGGTTTTGGCTCTGGTATATATATGAAAAGATATTTGCTCAATCTTGAGGGTAGTTTTATAAATTTCCAAGGCAGAATTTAGCCCAGAATATTCAATGCTTATTCTTGACTCTTTTTTTATATTTTTCTAAGATGCCCATAAAGCGTCAAATAAAAAGGAGGTAATTTATTATGCAGCCTAAAACTGCTTATATTTTTCCAGGCCAGGGGTCTCAATATTTAGGAATGGGACATGAGTTATACGATAACTTCGAGATCGCATCATTTATATTTTATAGGGCAAACAGGGTACTTAATAAGGAATTTGAAAGGATAATATTTGGTAAGATGCAAGACAGACTTGCCAATCGTGTCAATCTAAAAACACATCTTGATAAACAGGTTCAGATTGCAACGTATATTACCTCATGGGCCGCTTTTTCCGTTTTCCAGGAAAGCTTAAAAGATGAAGAGCTAAATCTTCATCCGGAAGTAATGGCCGGACATAGTTTTGGTGAGTATACGGCTCTGACAGCGGCAGAGTCTGTAAATTATGATACTGGTTTACGGTTGGTTAATCAACGACAGCGTATTATGGCGTCTTGTGCAAAGGACATAGATGGCGGTTTGGTGGCCGTTATAAATAAGGACAAGGCCCTTACCCAGGAAGACGTCACTAATATTACAAACTACGGCGGAATGGAAATCCTTCATATAGCCCTTTACAATTCATCAAGACAGAATGTCTTTGGGGGCAAGAAAAAAAACATTAGCGCTGCCATGCAGTTGCTCAAGGAATCAGGGTTTCGGCTTGTTGGACTGCCGGTCCTTGGCCCATGGCATACACCTCTTATGAAGGAGGCAAATGAGAATTTGCGCAATTATATTGAAGATCATGATTTTTCTTTTAAAAATGCCAAGGTACCTATAGTAGCAAATACCCTGACAAAAGACAGCGTTGATCCAATGGTTATTAAAAAAGGTATTGATATAAAGAATGAATTAATAAACCAGATGGATCATCCCGTTCTATGGTCCCAGACAATTAAAAAAATTGTTGAAGAATACAATGCGAAAAGGATAATTATTTTTGGGCCCGGAAAGAAAACACAAAAGATAATAAGTGATGAATATCCGAAAGTAAAGGTTTGCACAGTTGAGGATTTGCAGACGCTAAAGGAAACCATTTATGAAATAAAACATCCTGGAGAAAAGATGGAGGAGCCTTCCCAAGAGGGCCAGCCTGAAGAAACTACAGAACAGGGTATTCAGAAATCATGAATCGAGATGTTTATTTAAAGAGTGTAACGGCTTAGGATGAATGGTAAATAATTATAATGGGCAAATTTTAAGGTTAGATTTTAAGTTGCAGGGGTTCCGCCTGAGCCTAATTTTTTTTCAAAGAGTTGCTCAAGGGCTATATCATAATCTCGTGAACCGGGGATGAGTGATTTATTGTGCGATAGTTGACTTATTATTCCTTCTTCAACCTGCTCGAATCTTTTATTAATCTGTGTAATAATTCTGTCTATTTGCTCGTAAATTTCTACGTCAGTTCCGTAAATATCTATTACATTGGGATCATTGATTATTACTTCCAATATATATTGGGTCAAATAAAGGGCGTATGGATTAGGACGTGGGACAATGGCCCTTATGGGGGCTACGAAATATGTAAAATCAAAATCTTTTGTTTTATATGCCTTGTTTAGACCCTGCAGAATAAGATTTGAAATTGCCTGTGGATTATCTGTTTCTATTGTTTTATTGAGGAGCAGGGATTGAAAGAGCTTGCTGTGAATTTCTGATAGTTTAACCTTAAAAAAACGGTCTCTCCTTAAAGATTCTCTTCTTTCCTTCTTTTCCAGCCTGTTTATTAGTTTGTCCTGTATACTCCCACTGTATATTGGTCTCATTTATCTATTTCCTAATCTAAGATTCAAATTGAAATGCTTAGATTGGATTCCCAAAAGGTTTGCTATGATTTGGCCTCTGGCGGTTTTTTTGCTACATCTTTAGTGGTTTCTTTTTTTGTTTCCTTTGTTTCCTTTGTTTCCCTTGTTTTCTCTGCTTTATCATTTTTGCTTGGCTGGCTGCCGGTTGGTTTTGCAGCATAGTCAGTTACGTACCAACCAGACCCTTTCAGGTGGAATGTGTTTTGTGATATAATCTTTTTTACCGGCCCTCCGCATTTTTTGCAATCTTCAATGGGTGGATCAGAAAATTTCTGCCAGACTTCTGTTATATTTCCACATTTACTACATTGATATTCATATATAGGCATTTACTACTCTCCTTTTATTTTTAATATAATGATCATATAACACATACATCCATATTGATTTTTTCAGGATTGTAAGATCCAAGAATATATGGTAGATGCGGCAGGGAAAGGTCTTTAAGGATTTCGCGAGTTGTTTGGTGTACTATTTTTTCCTCTTCAACTATGCTTTTTTCCCCCTGCAAATCAAATCTTGCCTGAAAATTGCAGAATCGAACAATATGAACCAGCTCATGGATTATTATATATGACAACAGTGGCAATAACCTAAGCTCCTTATCCCTTCCAATTGCCTTTAGGATTTGTTTATCCTGGAGATATATAAGGAAATATTCACGATCTTTGTATGTAATACCCTTTTCCTCATTATTTTCCGGTATATACTTTTTTAGTATGGCAAAGGCATTATTCTTGATGTTTACATCCAAAAAATTGGAAAGGGTTCTGACATCAAAAGGATGTCTTTGCCATTGCGTAAGGGAAAGATTGAAGTAATTGCTGGTCATATCCTCCGCAATGTCTATAGCATCCCCTAATATAGATAACTGCTTTTTATTTAAGCATCCCGTTGTCATTTGCTTTTTAAAAGCTAAGGCAAAAAATCAATATGTCAATATCTTTTGATTATATATTTTGGTAGCGGTGCAGGGAATCGAACCCCGGACACTACGGATATGAGCCGTATGCTCTAACCGACTGAGCTACACCGCCACAATTTCTATTATATTATCGTTAAAATTCATTTTTTGTCAATTGAAAAATAATAGTATTTTTCCACCCAATTAAAAAATAGGCTTTTTCTCAAAATAAGTGGGTAAGTTATCCTCCCTGCCCTTATCTTCTCAGTAAATAAGGGAAAGTGCTTTTGAGTAATGATAGATATCCACCTACTGGATTCCGGCTTTCGCCGGAATGACGAGATAAATAAGTGCCTATCATTCCGGCGAAAGCCGGAATCCAGAAAAGCAGAAGTGAACAAAAAACCGGCGTTTTACATTTTGGCAAGCAAACGAGATGGTACCGTCTATATGGGAGTGACTTTAGATCTCATCAAGAGGATATGGGAGCACAAAAACAACATGGTGGAAGGTTTCACCAAACGCTACGGTTTTCATCAACTGATTGGCATGAAGTACACGAGAATATGGAACCCGCTATTGAGCGAGAGAAACGATTGAAAGAATGGAAGCAAAAATGGAAACTGGAAAAAGGCGTAAAAGACCTTTCGTGATAGAAATCATGAATAAAGGCCTTGACGGGATTCAGAAGCATGGGTTAAAAGACTGTTCAGGGTTGAAAAGATATTGACTAAACCTTAGTATATATTATTGATGAAAGCTAATATTTAAATGGAGATATATGATTTATGAAATGTCCAAATTGCAATGAAGATATACCAGGGATTACTTGCCCTCAATGTAGCAATACGATTCCTGAGGAAAGTATATTTTGTATGTATTGTGGGGTAAGGCTGCAAGAGGGTTCTGAAACAGATGATGACAGTGTTGATTTTGGGAAAACAGATGAAGGCGACTTTGAGGATAGAATTCCCTGCAATGATGGTAATTGTATTGGGATAATAGTTGATGGGAAATGCAATGTTTGCGGGAAAACTTACCAGGGAAGTAAATAGCAGATACTTTATGCAGAGAAAGGATCAATTTTATGTATGAAGTACAAATAATTACTTACTTTGCAGCTGCCCATCAGCTAAGGAATTTCAGGGGGAGCTGCGAAAAGCTCCATGGGCACAATTGGAAGGTAGAAGTTACTTTAAAAGGTGAGAAGCTTAACGATGCAGAATTGCTGATAGATTTTAAAGAGGTTAAGGATGCTACAAACAGAATATTAGAAGAGCTTGACCATTCATTTCTAAATGAGCTGCCCCACTTTAAAGATAAGAACCCTTCCTCAGAAAATATTGCTGCCTACCTTTTTGAAAAATTAGGAGATGAGCTTAATGATGAATTTATTAAGGTCGCCAGGGTAACCGCCTGGGAGTCAGATTTTTCAAACGTAACCTACATCGGATGATAATAAGATTGAATTTGACGGCACTGTAAGTATTTCGGCCTGTTAGATTCTTACTTGGCCAATCTGAGAATTTTTCTCTCACAATTTATAATCGGTTGATAATTCTAAATAACCCTTTGGGAAACTGGAAACTCGAAACTTGTCGAAGATCCCGACAGGCGGGAAAACTGGAAAAAGGCACCTTTAGACTCTTCTGCTCTCAAGTTTCCAGTTTCAAATTTCAAATATTTTTGGTTAGTCTTAGTTTTATTTTTAGTGTTTGCTTATTGTCAGGCGTTTAATATTATCTCGAAGTAAATATTCGTCCACGGACTGTATTATATGCTATTCTATTCCCCTTGCAGCTACTTCTAAAAGGGCTTGCAATTTATTTCTCCCATCTTCATCTATCGTGCCTTTAGCCAAGGCAATGGGAATAGTTTTTAAGCCAAGCTTTCCGTAGAGACTTAAAATGTCAGGCTCCTTTTTTCTTATGGAGGATATGTGCTTATCTATAGTGCTTATATCTCCACGAGCTATAGGGCCTGTAAGGCATGAGGGAATGCCGATATTTTTGATATTATTGATGTTTCCCTGAATCAGGGGCATAAGAATTTCAGTTGCCTGTTCAGTTGATATATCAAAATTCTTGAATAAGTCGGTTGCTGTTTTAACAAGTGTAACAACATAATTGCTTACAAATACTGCAGCGGCATGATAAAGGGCCTTATTGCCCGGGCTGAGTAATATCCAGTTGCATTTTATAGAAGATGCCATGTTTTTTAAAACGTCAAGTAGGTGACCTTGGGCCTCGATTGCGAATGTAGAGCCAGGAAGGTTTTCTATAGCCTTCTCAACGCCGGCAAAGGCCTGGCATGGATGAAAGGAGCCTACCAGCGCCCCGGAGTCCTCTGCAGATTTTAAAATATCGATTGAAGCGGCGCCGCTGCAATGAACTACCTGCTGGCCGGAACGCCATGTAATTTCTGAAGCCACCTTAGGGATAAAATCATCTGGAGTGGTTATAAAAATATGCCCAATGTTGTCTGCCAATTCCTGGGCATTTTTAAAAACATGGCATCCAGGCGCCATATCTGCAAGTTTTTGAGCTGCATCCATATCCATGTCTGCTACACCAGCTACAGGATACCCTCCCTTAAAAAGTCTTGCAGCCAGAGCTGTTCCTACCTTACCTGC
>CAYSWP010000049.1:0-10567 GCA_964434795.1 uncultured Desulfobacteraceae bacterium
TGTTTGGCCTGTGTTTTAAGGCTGATAGTATGTGGTTGTAGTATGTGTCGTTATCTTCTCCCTTAATGGCAAATACAGGGATTTCATTATTTTTCACCAGGGAAGCGGCAACATCATCTTGCGTAGATAGAGGATTAGATGCGCAGAGGGCTACTGAGGCCCCTCCTACCTTAAGTGTCTGCGCTAAAACAGCCGTCTCCGTGGTCACATGTAAACAGGCTGAAATTTTCAAACCTGACAGTGGCTTCTCTCTGGAAAATCTTTCTTTTATTGAATTTAACACAGGCATACTCTTAGCTGCCCACTCAATTCGGAGTTGACCCTGTTTTGCAAGTCCTAAATCCTTAATATCATAATCCATTTTTCTTTTCCTTTATGTTTAATTCGTATAAGTACCGGCCATACTTGTTAATTTTGGAGAACTTTAGGTAACATCTCAATAAGTCCGGGCAGCTTTAGAAAAAATCCCCCTCAATCCCCCTTTTCTAAAGGGGGAAGTTACAGGAATGCCCTGCCTTATTGAGATGTTACAACATTAGCTACAAAAGCCCCAATAAAAATTTATTGGTTTACGCTTATAAGGCCTTTTTCAGTTTTTCAACGGAATCAGTCTTTTCCCAGGTAAATTCTTCAAGCTCTCTCCCAAAGTGCCCATAGTTTGTAGTTTTTTGGTATATAGGCCTCAATAGATCCAATCGTTCAATTATAGTGGCAGGCCTCATATCAAATTCTTTTTTTACCATTTTTGTCATCTCAGTGCTGGGAACGACACCGGTATCGTAAGTATTTACCAGCAAACTAACCGGTTCCGCCTTTCCAATCGTGTAGGCAACCTGGATTTCACATCTCTCAGCCAGGCCTGCAGCCACGATATTCTTAGCAATGTAACGACACATGTATGAGGCGCTCCTGTCTACCTTTGACGGGTCCTTCCCTGAAAATGCCCCTCCGCCGTGGTATCCAAACCCACCATATGTGTCCATAATAATCTTTCTTCCGGTCATTCCGCAATCTCCAAGGGGTCCGCCGATAACAAATCTTCCGGTGGTATTTATATAAAATTCAGTATTGCTATCGATCAGCTCAGATGGAATAACATTTTTAATAACCTCTTCAATAATCGCCTCCTTTAGCGTATCATAGTCAATATCAGGGGAGTGCTGGGCGGCTATAACAATTGAATGAACAGAGACAGGCTTAAAGTCCACATACCTAACCGTTACCTGAGATTTCCCATCCGGCCTCAACCATGGCAGTTTTCCGGATTTTCTTACATGGGCAAGTCTTTGCGTTAGCTTGTGCGCAAAATAAATTGGCATTGGCATAAATGCAGGCGTGTCGGTACAGGCATAACCAAACATAATTCCCTGATCACCTGCCCCCTGCTCTTTAAAAAGCCCGGCGCCATCAACCCCCTGAGCAATATCAGTTGATTGCTTATCAATGCTTGTGATAACTGCACATGTTCTCCAATCAAAGCCCATGTCCGAATTATGGTATCCTATATCTTTTATCGTCTGCCTTGCAACTTCCGGTATATCTACATAACAATTAGTTGTAATTTCCCCTGCTATTACTGCCATGCCGGTAGTTACGAGAGTTTCGCAGGCTACCCTCCCTCCTTTGTCGCATAGTAATACCTCATCCAGTATTGCATCAGAGATTTGATCGGCTACCTTGTCAGGATGCCCCTCTGTAACAGACTCGGACGAAAATAAAAAATCTGTATTCATGTTAATTTCCTCATTTATTTATACGTTTATGTTATATGAAAATGAAAATTGCAACTATCCCACCGCAGGCAAAGGTGTGTCCATAAACAGAATATGCCCCGGAAGGTTATAAATTGCGTTTTTTCTTCAGCCTTCTACCTTCAGTCTATTCACCTGATTTCTTACCCGCAAATTTAACCTAAAAAATACTTAATTTCTTACTCCCGGCAATCAGTCCCTTTGATGAGTTTGGGCTAATGATACCTCCGGATATAATAAGTTTAAAGGCTTCTTCAACACTCATATCGAGTATTGTTAGATCATTTTCCGGCACAAGGATATAAAAGCCACTTGTAGGGTTAGGGGTCGTCGGAATAAAAACATTTATCATGTTATCACTGGTTTTATCCTGTACCTCTCCCTTGCTTTCTCCAGTAATAAAACCAATAACATATATGCCCCGCCTTGGATATTCCACTAACGCCGCTTTTTTAAAAGATTCATTATTTGAACTAAAAAGGGCCTCTAATAACTGTTTAACGCCAATATATATTATTCTCACTAAGGGAATTCTTTCTACAGCATTTTCCCAATAGCCGAATATCTTTCTGCCGATGAAATTTCTGGTAAAAAGACCGACTATGAGAACAAGGATGACCATCGATACTAAGCCCATACCAGGTATAGTAATATCAATGTAGGCCTCCGGCAAATATTTGGCAGGGATGAATTTAAATACCGAATCCATCGCCTTGATTAAGAACCATATTATATATACTGTTATGGAAATCGGCAGGGTTACAAGCAAGCCTGTAATAAAATAGCCTTTTATAATTTTTTTTAATTTTTTCAATTTACCTTCTTTAATTGTAACTGTTCAGTTAGCCACAAAGGATAGATATATGTTTTTACCTCTTGTTTAAAAAGATGCGACCTGTGCGGTTAGCTTTTAGCCATTAGCAATTAGCTTTTGGATAAAACTGTTCAATATCTTCTTTACCTCATTGATCTGTTGATTAAGTTCTCTAAAATCTCTCATTTCTACCCCTTTTTAATGCCAATGGCTAACCGCACAGGTCAAAAAGATGCGGTCTTTGACTTTAAATTACCCCTTCTTTCTGCGTGAGTTCACGCATAATAAGGGAATAAAAAGGGTCATCAAAAGATAATGGTTCCTTCTTATTTTAAGTGGGTAAATTTCTCTTCCTTGATGGGAATTTTTCTCTTTCTTTCCCCTCCCCCCCCTCTTCAGACTTAACTTTTTCGTTTTCAGCGAGTGTTTTAACCGACTAATCCTTTGATCTAAGAGGTACATAGTATTTTGTCCCCTTCTCCATTTTAGATATTTCAGAAATAAGGTTATCAAGATCAGATGGGACGTTAACAAAGTCTATTTCCGAGGCATTTATAACTAAAAGGGGCGTCTCATTGTAATGAAAAAAAAAGTCATTAAATGCCTGATTTATTTTATCCAAATATTTTATACTAATTGATTTTTCATAATTTCTTTTCCTTTTTTCTATCCTCTCCTTTAACACGTCTGTTTTGGCCTGCAAAAATATAACAAGGTCAGGCTTTAATGTCCTTAACTTTAAAAGATTGAATAGCTGCTCATAAAGGTAAAATTCTTTGTCATCCAAATTATACCGTGCAAAAATTCTGTCCTTATCAAATAAAAAATCAGAGACTACAATCCTTTTAAAAAGATCTATTTGATTTATCTCTTCCTGCTTTTGGAAACGCCTGAGCGTAAAAAAAAGCTGGGCCTGAAAAGCAAATCTTTTTGGGTCTTTATAAAACTTGGTAAGAAAAGGGTTCTCTTCAGTATCCTCTAAAATAGTCTCTCCGTTAATTCTTTCTGCCAAAAGCTTGGAAAGACTCGATTTTCCCACTCCCAATGGCCCTTCTACAACTATATAACCATTTTCCCGCAACTTCTCAATCCTTTCTAAAAATTAAAAGGCTGAATATCATTGACACTATCGTGTGTCAAGGTTTTCCATGTTTACCGGCAACACAAGGCTTAACCGGATAAAATCATAGATACTTAAGGTTTCCGCCCTTTTTTTTGGCTCAATATTACATTCCTCCAAGGCCTTTGCTATTTCCTCCCTGGATAGAGACACTGTAGCCTTTTCAAGTGAATTAAGGATAGTCTTTCTTCTGAAAAGAAATGCCGACTTCACAATTTTACGAAAAATCATCTCGTCTTTCGCCTGAAATTTATATGGCCTCTCAAAGTCCATCTTAAGGACCATAGAGTCCACCTTTGGTATTGGATAAAAAGCATCTCTTTTAATTTTGATAATTGGAGATATCTCTGCGTAATATTGGCTGACGATGGTTAAAGCACTACATTTCCTTTGCCCTGGCGGGGCTATAAGCCTCAATGCAAATTCATGTTGAAACATTAATATCGCACTCTTTATATAGGCTCTATACAGTATAAGTCTTTCCAGAAGCGGAGAGGAAATATTATATGGTATATTGCCTATTATTCGGATCTTTTGTTTAAAATCATTACTGATTTCTTTAAAATCTATTTTTAAGGCATCCCCGGAAATAAGGGTTATCTTTTTTCCCTCTTCAGCGCTTAATTTTTTCCTTAATAAATTTATTAATAACTGGTCTTTTTCAATTGCAATCAAATGGCAAACGTATGGCAAGACAGGAATTGTCAAAGCCCCTGTGCCTGGCCCTATTTCAACAACTACATCGTTTTTATTGAGTTGAATCAGGGTAATAATTTTATCAATTATACCATGATCCTCTAAAAAGTGTTGGCCAAGACTTTTTTTTGGCCTTAAACCGGATTTGGCTAAAAAATACTTAGATTTTTCCATATTGTTGGCAGGTTCTTTGATTTGCGCCACGAGATGAATATTTTGAAAAGATAAAGGGAACCAAAATATGAGGGTATGGCAAAAATAATCCCTAATATAACTCCTCCCAAAAGGAATGCTGCAACAACCAGCCCGCCACCGTTTAAAATTGCACTCACCGCCCTAAAATATTCCCCGTTATTTATAGCATCACTTACCGGCCCTATAAGCATGATTTTATGATCAAACCCTAAAACAAATGATCCTATTATGTAACAATATTTATAAATATGGTATATAGTTATGGGATTACATATCCAGGTTCCAGCAATGGCTGTAATCTTGCTTGCTTTAAAAAAAAAGGATAATGCTACAGCTACAATCATATGAAATGGGATAATTGGAAGCATACCAGCAAATATGCCGAATGTAGTTCCTAATGCCAATTCACGGGGGTGACCCTTAAGCCTCATAAGTCTAAAATAGTAATATCTAAACCGTCGTTTAAAGCCTATTTTTCGCCATGTTTTTTTACTATTTAATTTATCCGCTCTTTTCAATAAGTTCTCTTTATATCTGATTTAACGGGAATCTTGACCGTGCATCTAAGGTTAAATCATCTCTGTAACCTTTTATCAACCTGTGATAACCGGCAACAGCAATCATAGCCCCATTATCCGTACATAACTCCGGATGTGGGATATACAAATCAATTCCCTTGTCCGAGATTGTTTCTTGCAGTTTATTACGCAAATAATTGTTCCTGGCCACTCCACCTGCCAGCATAATTGATTTTACCCCGACCTGGTTAGTCGCAGCAATTAATTTATCTATCAGTATATCTACAACTGCAGCTTGAAATGATGCAGCTATATCCTGTAAGCTGATCTCATTGTCATTGCGATCACGCCATTTTTTGATATAAAGGGAAACCGAAGTCTTGAGACCGCTGAAACTAAAGTCAAGGGAACCCTTAGACAGGTATGCCCTTGGAAAATCAATTGCATCATCTCTCCCATCAAAGGCTGTTTTTTCTATTATTCCGCCGCCGGGATAACCTAACCCCAAAAGCTTTGCTACCTTATCAAATGCCTCCCCTGCTGCATCATCCAGCGTCCGGCCTAATACAGTATAGTCGCCAAAGTCCCGCACATGGTAAATGTTTGTATGGCCTCCTGAGACAGTCAGGGCCACAAGCGGGAAGGAAGGCAATCTATTTTCCAGGAAAACAGAGAGTATATGACCCTCCAAATGATTAACTCCAATCAGGGGAATACCTTTTGCGTAGCTAAATGCCTTCGCAAAGTAAATGCCGACCAAAAGGGCCCCGACAAGGCCGGGGCCAACAGTAACTGCTATTGCATCAATATCTTTATTGTTTAAAGAGGCCTTTTCCATGGACTCCTCGACAACAGGCACAATATTCCTGATATGCTCTCGAGAAGCAAGTTCAGGGACCACACCTCCATACCTATGATGAACACTTACCTGGGAGCTAACAACGTTGGACAACAATCTTTTACCATCTTCCACTATAGATGCACAGGTATCGTCGCATGAAGTATCTATGCCGAGTATAATCATATTATCATTTTCTACTTTCAGCGGGATTTTTTCTTTCTTAATTGATCTATCCTTTCTGCAATCTTTCTTAGGTGTTCAGCCATAAGGCCTGCACTCTGGTACCTGACAGCAACATCCTTTTCCAGGGCCTTATCTACTATCTTTTCAATAATTGATGGAATTTTTGGATTAATTTCTCTCAGAGAAGGATGCCTCTTTTTTACAATCTCATACATAAGAGATGTTATGTCATCAGATACAAATGGTTTTTGTCCGGTTAGCATCTCAAATAGGACAACGCCTGCGGAAAATATATCTGAACGTCCGTTTAGTTTTTGCCCACTCACTTGCTCAGGCGACATGTAGGATGGAGTACCCAGCACTATGCCGGCCTTTGTTTTTGTTGAGGTCATAATCCGAGCTATTCCAAAATCCATGACCTTTACATTATTTGTATTTTTCAGCAACATAATGTTTGCCGGCTTTATATCTCTGTGAATAACATTATTGCTGTGGGCATAACTCAATGCGTCGGCAACCTGGGATATAATATATAGAGTGTCTCTTAGGGATAGTAAATTTTCGACACGTGTAAATTTTAGCAAATTTTCTCCATCAATATACTCCATGGCCATGTAAGCAAGTCCTTGTTCTTCTCCTGCATCCAGTATAGATATAATATTAGGGTGCTCTAATGATCCGGCTGCCTCGGCCTCCCTGAAAAAACGTTCTTTAAATTCATCTATTTCTTTATCATCAAATTCAGATAGTTTTAAGGTTTTTATCGCTACAGTCGTGTGTGTGGCAGGGTCTTCTCCCCTGTAAACTATTCCCATTGCACCACGGCCTATTTCACCGGAGATCTCGTATTTACCAAGGGTTTTTGTAATATGAAGGTTTGTTAATGTTGGTTCAGCTTCATGATGGTGTATATCTGTATCAACATAGATTGGCTTGTTATCTATGCCTTCAAGTTTAAAAATTCTTTCATTCAAATCTTTGTAATCGCTATCACCAATCAAATAATATGCGGATAATGCCTTTTCGACCTGGTCTCTTTTTTCAAAATCTACTCCAAGATTGTATAAAATATCCTTGACCCCTGGTTCGGTGACAGGGCATTCACAAATTTTTTCAAAGGCAAGGTCAAATAGACCCTGCTTATGTAATGACAGGGCAAGTTTTTTATTCCTTTCAAGGGAATCGCCTACCAATGTCTCTTTTGTTAGCCCATTAAATAAATGACGTTTTACAGCTATAATTGAATAGCCTAATATAATAAGCATTATTTGAGGGGAAGTCTTAAGCCAGACATTTGAGTTATAAAACAGTATAACAGATGCTGCTCCATATGAAACAAGAAGCATTATGGTTGCAAATGCGCCTGTCCACAGGTTCATTTTGGGCAGGAAAAATGAAAGATACAGCCCAAAAAGAAGGATAACGGCTAACTCAATATATGCTGCCCATTGTGGCTTAACAAAAAATGCCTCCTTAAGAATATTGGATACGGAATTAGCTACTATTTCTACGACGGGCAAATCATTGGAGATTGGTGTAGCAAGCTTACCTTCAATAGCAGAACATTCCGGTCCAACAATGACTATTTTGTCTCTAAATAAGCTGGTCTGAAATTTCTTATTAAAAACATCTCTGAATGGTGTGGTGTGAAATGAGACCCTTGGCCCTTTATTCCATTTTATCATTGTTGACATGTTTAAATCTGCTGATGGAATTCTGATAACCTTTGAGGGACTTATATTTAAACTAATACTCTCTCCTGGGATAATTTTTATCTGGTCATCATTCAGGCCCTTAAACTCCTTAACAATGGCAAGGGCAAATGACGGGACAACAACTTTTTCTAAATATCCAATTGCGTGAACTTGATTTCTTATATATCCATCATTATCCGGGAAAAAATTTTTATGACCTATTCCAGCAACTGAATTTGCAAACAAGGGGAAAAGCGGTTCTATTTTAGCAAGCCACATTATCTCTCTATTTGACCTCTCATCCCATAGGCTATTATCAATTTTAAGTGAATTTTTTCTTATATAATCCGGAACTTCCTTATCTTTTTTCGTAGTAGATGTATCAAAGGAAACAGGCAGAATCACATTGCCGGCTTTTTTAAAGACCTCTGCCAATTTTGTATCACTATCCAAATTGGCCTCTGTCTTTTCCAACAAACCGTAAAATGTTTTACCGGAAGGCCCTTTGCTTCTTAACCCGAGATCATCATACATCTTTTTGAGCTCTTTAATGGTTTTTAACCCAGTGCTCGCCTCCTGTCCCTTGAAGGCCATATTCAAGGCAATCACCTTGGAACCTGCCATAACAAGGTTGTTTACCCCCTCAGCAATAACATTTCTCGGCCAGGGACAAGGCCCTATTTCAGCTAAATCTTTATCATCTATCGCCACTATCTCAATCGAGGAATCTATCTCTTTAGGGGCAGTTAGTTTAGATCGTAGATCAAATGTCTTTTTCTCTAAACCATCGGTAAAGTCACCTACACCTGTAAAAGCTACAATAAAGAACAGAAGGGTAAGGCCCAGACCAATTAATAATTCTGTAATACCCTTTTTTAATGACATTATTTTATTTTCCTTAATTTCCTATATTTCAATAAAAGATTTTAATTTTAAAAAGCGTATTCTTCCTATTCCGTCTAATTTCATTATTTCCTCAATACTTTTAAATGGACCGTGAAAAGATCTATAATGAAGTATTTTCTTAGCCAGGAAGGGCCCTATATAAGGAATGGACTCTAATTCCTCCATAGTGGCAGTGTTTATAGATATGGGAATTTGTAGAGTTATCTTATATTCAGGCTGGATAGATTTAGTTGATGCGCATATATACCCGTCTTCTAAGCCTATTTTAAGACTAATGTTCCTTTTGATATTTGGGGGATTATTATCCCACGTTGCGCCTTTCAATTTTGCCGTAAATCCGCCGGCTTTGCCTATAATTTGCTTTAGGGAGGGTTTTTTGCTGAATGCATAGACACCAGGATTTTCTATTTCCCCTTTTATTAGGATAAAAAAATTATTTTCTATCTTGGAAGTTCCAAAAACACTTTGTGAAGAGGATGAAAACTTTATCCCGTGGCCTAAAAGCAATATCAGCATTAGAACCAAAAGGCCTATTTGTTTACTGCTATCCCTTCCCTTTTTCATTACCAAGACCAAAGGACTCATGAAGGGCCCTTATTGCAAGTTCAGAGTACTTTTCTTCTATAATACATGAAATTTTTATCTCCGAAGTGCTTATCAAGCTTATATTTATATTTTCCTTTGCCAGCGTCTGAAACATCTTGAAGGCAACTCCGGCATGATTTCTCATACCAAGTCCAATAATAGATACCTTGGCAATACCTTCATCTCCAATAACCTTTGCCGCCCCTATTTTTTTGGCAATTTTTTTGACCAGTTTCATGGTCTCCTGAAAATCCGCCTTAGTAACTGTAAACGTTAAATCCGTTATGCCATCAGCGCTGGTATTCTGGATAATCATGTCCACAACTATATTTTCCCTGTAAATAGGGTCAAATATAGCAAATGCGATTCCAGGCCTGTCCGGTATTTTTATTATGGTAATTCTTGCCTCGTTTTTATCAGAAACAACGCCTGACACAAGCACCTTTTCCATCTCTTTATTCTCTGCTATTACCATAGTCCCCCCATTTTCCGTAAAGGATGATCTGACATGTATCGGCACATTAAATTTTTTTGCAAATTCAACGGATCTTATATCTAAAACTTTTGCGCCTAAGCTTGCAAATTCCAACATCTCATCGTAGGATATCTTATCAAGCTTCTTGGCATTGGCGCATAGGTTTGGGTCAGCCGAATAAACGCCCTCCACATCCGTAAAGATTTCACAAACATCCGCCTTTAATGCCGCTGCTAATGCTACTGCAGTGGTGTCGGACCCGCCCCTTCCCAATGTGGTAATATTTTTACTATCGTCAATCCCCTGGAATCCGGCAATAGTTACAATACGGTTTTTGTCCAACTCCTCCATTACACGGTCTGTGTAAATCTCTTTAATCCTTGCCTTCCCATAGGTTTGATCAGTGTATATGGATGCTTGGAATCCAAGGAGTGAACAGCATTCATAACCTAAAGATTTAACTGCTATAGCAAAGAGGGATACACTAACCTGCTCACCGGTTGACATTAATACATCTAACTCTCTTGGGTCAGGAATCTCTGTTATCTGTTTAGACAGATTAATCAAGCCATCTGTTTGACCTGCCATGGCTGAAAGGACCACTAAAAGTTTGTTTCCCTTTTTACTTGATTCAATTACTCTTTGGGCAACTGCCTTTATCTTTTCAATGCTACCGACAGAAGTACCGCCATATTTTTGTACTATTAAGGCCATGCTATTCCATACTTATCAATTATTGTAACCGTTCACGGTTCAACGTTTCCCGCTGAAAGCGGGATTCAGGGTTAG
>CAYSWP010000050.1:0-10475 GCA_964434795.1 uncultured Desulfobacteraceae bacterium
TGAGAAAATGTCCAAAAAAAACATCAAGAATCAATCAAGAATCACGAGGTCTGAACTTTATAATTTTAAGAATGTTTATAATTAAATAGATTTTACAAAAATTTGTCAGAGAGGGCAAGAGAAATTCTATATGTACATAAATCCTGCCTTGACATAATATCCCTTTTTAGTTTATTTTGATTTCAGAAATACTATTTGAGGTTATATGAAAAGACGTTTTAGCAAACAAATTAAAATCGGAAAGGTAAAGATAGGGGGCAATGCCCCTGTGACAGTTCAATCTATGACCTCTACACCTACAAAAGATGTGGATGCCACTGTAGGCCAAATTAACAGATTGAGCAATGCTGGATGTGAGATTATTCGCGTAGCTGTGCCGGATACTGAGGCAGCTTTAGCACTTAAAAAGATAGTGGCCCAAATTTCTATCCCAATTATTGCGGATATTCATTTTGACCACAGACTTGCCTTGTTAGCGATGGAGAATGGTGTTAATGGGCTTCGCCTTAATCCAGGCAACATTGGAGGAAAGAAAAAGATTAAGGAAATTGTCTCAGCAGCCCGATATCAAGACATTCCAATCAGAATCGGCGTTAATGCCGGATCTCTTGAGAAAACTATTTTGAAAAAATTTGGCCATCCAACACCGGAGGCTATGGTGGAAAGCGCAATGGACCACGTTAGAATCCTGGAGGATTTAAATTTTGATTTAATCAAAATCTCACTGAAATCCTCAAATGTCAATCAAATGATATCAGCATACAGAATTTTAAGCAAAAAGGTTGACTACCCACTGCATTTAGGGGTAACTGAGGCTGGAACTCTCATATCAGGGACTGTTAAAAACTCCATAGGGATAGGTGTTTTATTATCAGAGGGCATAGGTGATACCATAAGGGTTTCTCTTACCCATGATTCAGTTGAAGAGGTCAAGGTAGCTTATGAAATTTTAAAGGCATTGGGATTAAGACAAAGGGGTATAGAAATTATATCATGCCCAACCTGTGGAAGATGCCAGATTGATCTGTTTAAGCTGGCTGAAGAGGTTGAAAATTCCCTCAGCAATATTTCAGCCCCCCTCAAGGTGGCCATTATGGGCTGCGTTGTAAACGGTCCTGGTGAAGCAAGAGAAGCAGACATCGGTGTTGCCGGCGGACAGGGGCAGGGCACGTTATTTAAAAAAGGCAAGGTTATTAAAAAAGTGGCTGAGTCGGATTTGGCCGACTCACTTATTAAAGAAGTAAGGAAGATGGATAATTAACATGGAAAATATCTCGAGACGGTACTCACAATTTTTTATACCCACACTTAAGGAAATACCTGCCGAGGCAGAACTTAAAAGTCATCAGTTAATGTTAAGGGCCGGTATGATCAGAAAATTATCTGCAGGGATATACACATATCTTCCCTTTGGCCTTATAGCCATTAAAAAATTAGAAAGCATTGTAAGAGAGGAAATGAATAAGGCCGGGGCCATTGAGCTTTTACTCCCTGGCGTTCAACCCGGCGATTTATGGGTGGAGAGCGGTCGATGGGATTATTATGGCCCGGAGCTTTTAAGGTTCCGAGACCGACACAGCAGGGAGTCATGCCTTGGGCCAACCCATGAAGAGGTAATCACTGATCTTGTAAGACGGGAAATCCACTCCTATAAACAACTGCCTATTACCTTATATCAAATCCAGACAAAGTTCAGGGATGAAATTAGACCTCGATTCGGGGTTATGAGGGCCAGAGAATTCATCATGAAAGACGCATACAGTTTTGATATAGATGAAGAAGGGGTAAACCTCAGTTATGAGAAAATGTACAACGCATATGAATCAATTTTTAGAAGATGCGGATTGAAATTCCGTGCGGTTGAGGCGGACACAGGGTCAATAGGGGGAAGCTTTTCTCACGAATTTATGGTTATATCAAGCAGTGGTGAGGACGATATTGTAAGCTGCCGGAGCTGCAATTATGCATCTAATTTAGAAAAGGCAGAGGTAATAACAAAGAAAGATAATAATCAATCCGATGAAGAGGAAAAAGAATTAAAAACCGTTAACACACCAGGTATAAAAACAATTGAGGATGTAACTAAATTTTTATCCATAGGGCCGGAAAGGCTGGTTAAGACTCTTATATACCAAACAGAAAAAGGGCCAATAGCTGCTCTAATAAGAGGGGACCATGAGTTAAATGAATCCAAATTGAAAAATGTACTTCAAGCACAGGAACTTACGATGGCAGGCGAAGAGACTGTTTTTGACGTTACAAATGCCCCTATAGGTTTTGCCGGCGCCATAGGCCTGAAAGTCAGGATAGTGGCCGACCATGCAATTAAAGGTATGAAAAATATGGTGATGGGTGCAAATGAAAAAGACAAACACATCCTAAATGTAAATGAGGGCCGGGATTTTACTGTGGATGAATATGTGGATTTAAGGATTATCAATATCTCTGACCCATGCCCCAGGTGTGGTGGTAACTTAAAGTTCAGCAAGGGCATTGAGGTCGGCCATGTCTTTAAATTAGGCACTAAGTACAGCAAGGCCCTTAAGGCAAACTTCTTAGATAATAATGGCAGGGAAAGACCCGTTATTATGGGCTGCTATGGCATAGGCATAGGCCGAACAATTGCAGCTGCCATAGAGCAGACTCATGATGATAACGGCATTGTTTTCCCCATTTCCATCTCTCCTTTTGAAGTAATAATACTACCCCTTGAAATGCATGACCCCAATGTCAAAAAGATTGCGGAAGATCTATACCAAAATTTAAACAACTTAGGCATGACGGTTTTTTTCGATGATAGAGACGTAAGAGCCGGCTTTAAACTAAAGGATGCAGATCTTCTTGGTATACCGGTAAGGGCCGCTATCAGCTTAAAAACACTTAAAAAAGACTCTATAGAACTAAAGTTGCGATCAGATAAAGATTTCAAATTAATGCCTGTAGGGAAAGCCCCTGAGGCAATAAAAGAAATTGTCCAAGGCCTCTATGATTCGCTTAAATGATATAACTTCAGAAATTCTCTCCTACCATCCAGCTGCAGATATAGATCTTATTGAAAAGGCATATGTATTTTCTGCCAAGGTTCATAAGGGGCAAGTCCGATTGTCCGGAGAACCTTATCTTTCCCATCCTTTGGAGGTTTCCGGGATTCTTGCGAGTATGAAAATGGATGAAGTGACCATAGCATCCGGCCTTCTCCACGACACAGTTGAAGACACATTAACCGAGCTTTCGGACATTGAATATCTGTTTGGAGAAGAAGTTGCGAGAGTAGTGGATGGTGTTACCAAGATAAGCAAGATAAAGTTTGTCAGTAAAGAGGAGCAGCAGGCAGAGAATATAAGAAAAATGATTCTGGCCATGGCTACCGATATCAGGGTGCTTCTTGTAAAATTGGCGGATCGATTGCATAATATGCAAACCCTTGGTTACCAAACCCCTGAAAAGCAAGAAAAAATTGCAAAAGAAACACTCGATATTTATGCGCCCCTTGCCGGGAGGATGGGAATATATTGGATAAAATCAAGATTGGAAGACCTTTCCCTTTATTATCTCGAGCCAAAAATATATTCGGACATACGGTTAGGCATTGCCCAAAGGCATGAGGGGCAGGAAAATTTCATAAAGGAAATTAAGGATATTTTATCCAAGAAGTTAAAGGAAGTTGGAATTGATGCAACTATAAAAGGTAGACACAAACACTTCTTTAGCATCTATCAAAAGATGATGGATCAAGATTTAAATATAAATCAAGTCTATGATATCTTAGCATTCAGGATCATAGTTAATTCCATAAGGGAATGCTATGAGGCCCTGGGACTGATTCATTCATTATGGAAGCCGGTAACCGGTCACTTTAAGGATTACATCTCTTTGCCTAAGGCAAACATGTATCAATCTTTACACAGCTCTTTAATTACATCCCTTGGGGAAAGAATGGAAATACAAATAAGAACCTGGGATATGGATAAAATAGCAGAAGAGGGAATTGCGGCACACTGGAGATACAAAGAGGGGAAAACCCCAGAAAAAGGAAAAAGCAACCAGTACGCCTGGATTGGAAAATTGTTAGAGTGGCAAAAAAGCCTGGCCGACCCAAGGGAATTTTTAGAAACAGTCAAACTGGATCTTTTTAGCAACGAGGTATACGTTTTTACGCCTAAGGGTGAGGCCAAGGAGTTCCCAAGGGATGCGACACCCATTGATTTTGCCTACAGCATACATTCAGAGATTGGAGACAGATGTATAGGCGCCAAGGTGAACGAAAAGATAGTTCCCTTGAATTATCATCTTAAGAATGGAGATATAGTCCGGATCGTAACCTCGAAAAACCGTAAACCCAGCAGAGACTGGCTTAATTTTGTTAAAACATCTACTGCAAGGGCAAGGGTTAGGCAATGGATTAAAAAAGAAGAGAGAGAAGAAAGCATAGCCATTGGCAAGAACATCCTGGAAAAGGAGTTAAAAAAATCTCGCGTTCATTTATCAAGACAACCCAATAACGAACAACTATTAGACGTTGCAGATAAATTTTCACTAAAAACCGTGGATGATTTAATGGCCAGCGTCGGCTATGGAAAAATATCGGCAAAACAGATATTAAACAGACTGTTAACTGCAGAGGGGGTAAAAGAGGATAGACCGGAAGGATTTGTCCAGAAGATAGTACATAAAATACAAAAAAAGAAGGAATACAAGGGGATCAAAATTAAGGGATTGAGCGATATGCTTATCCGCTTTGGAAAGTGCTGCAGTCCCTTACCAGGAGAAGAAATCATCGGCTACATTACCCGCGGAAGGGGCGTGACTGTCCATTTAAAAAATTGTAGTTACGTTAGGGGGGCTGACCCTGATAGATTAATCGAGGCGGAATGGGAGAATTCGGAAGATATAAATTATATAGCAAGGCTTAAAATTACCAACATTGCCAAAAAGGGTATGCTAACCGACATAAGCGCAATATTTTCCCAAAATGAAGCAAATATTTTAGACGCAGATGTCCACACGACTCTTGACAAAAAGGCCATATCTTCATTTACTGTTGAAGTTTCCGACTATATTCAATTAAAGAATATCATTTCAAAGATAAAGAGCCTTAAAGAGGTCTTAAAGGTAGAGCGTATCTGAAGAAGCGCAAGCAGTATGGAATAAACATTAAGCAGCGATGAGAGACATGTGCAAAGCGCTTACTACATGCTTATTATATACCAACCCCAGACCTCAAACACCTTGTGCATACCTTCATTTTTTTCGTCTGACCTCCTATTTTAACCCTAACTGTCTGGAGGTTAACATTCCATCGTCTTTTTGTTTTATTATGAGCATGGCTAATATTATTGCCTACAGACGGTTTTTTTCCACATATATCACATACCTTAGACATTCTTTTACTTCCTTTTTTAATTTTAAATTATATTAACAATATATCTACAATCTTAATAAAACAATACTGAATTGTCAATGGCATCATGAAGATGGATCATTGCATAACTAATATTTTCATAACAAGGACTATATTCATATCACCATATAACTGACTCACCCATTTTTAACAACTCTGATATTAATATATCTACCTCGTTCGTTATTAAATCATAGGCATTGCTCAGGGGAGTGCTAAAAATCGTCTCATACTGAGATATTTTTCCAAGGGGTATTTCTTCACCGATCATTAGTATGATACGTTCACCTATCCTGCTGATTTCCCTTGGGCCAATCATCTGAGCTCCAATTATTGTCTGCCTATCTTTGTCTGCAACCAACTTAACCCAGAAGTCTTCTCCATTAAACATCTTTTTTCTGGTGGCCCCCTTACGAGTGGAGGTTAATACCGCAAGTCCCTCCTCTTTGGCCTCATTTTCCGTAATACCTACGGACACAACGGTTGTACCGAAAACCTCTGCCCCAAATGTATTTAATGAGCCAGCAAAGGGTATGGTGTTTCCAAAATGAATATTCCGACCTATCAACCTGCCGTTTCTGTTAGAGTGGGTTGCCAGTGCAGTAATGGTCTTTTTTCCGCTTACCATATGCCATCCTTCAATGCAATCACCTGCTGCATATATTGAGGGATCGCTTGTCTGGAGATACCTGTTTACCTCAATTCCGCCTGTTTTGCCAATCTTCAACCCTGCTTTTTTTGCTAAATCCACATCCGGAACAATCCCTTTTGCGGCAAAAACCCAGTCTGCTTCAAGGGTCTCACCATTTGAAAGGAAAAGCCTAATATCGTTTTCATTAGATTCCGCCTTGACAACAGACGTGGAAAAATACAGATTCACGCCTTTATTTTGAAAAATAGGTGCAAGTTTTTTACCCATATCAGCATCAAGTTGTCGTGAAAAAGGATGTTCAGCAGAAACTACAATAGAAACGGATGAATAACCATTCTCTACCAATGTATCTGCCATTTCTAAGCTTATTATTCCACCACCAAGAATTACCGCCCGTCCCCCTTGCGACATAATCATCTTTAGCCTTTCAGCATGCTGAAGCTCTGTGGTAAGATAGTGCACCCTATCACCTTCAAGCCCTGGAATAGCCGTAATCTTATTAATGGCACCGGTATTGATTAGTAAAGTATCATAGGCTACCTCCCGGCCATCCACATGGATAATCTTTTTCTCTCTATCAATGTATTCAACGTTCCTTTGCGTGTGAAGCCCTATTTGCTTTTTTTTAAACCAGGGGAGTGGCGCATAAAACATATCCTCAAAGGATAAAATATCCCTAAGAACAAAGGGTTGCTCACATGGTGTATAAGCTGTCTTTTCTCTCCTGGTGTAAATATCAATCTGGGCACTATTACCTAAAATCCTAAGTGTGTTTGCACTTACTATACATGCACCGCCGCCGCCAATCATGACAATTTTCATTTTATCTTCCTTTTGGAGTTGCTTTTTTCCTCACTTCAGGGGTAAGATATACTCCATTATTTTATTGTTGCAAGAAAAAAATGGAGGTACCTTGCCATTAGAATTTAATTCCATTAGCCATGGGCGAATTGCCTTCGGCTTTTTTAATATTGAAACAGATATTCTCCTGATGGAGCAATGCTTCTTCTTTGCGCCTCAATTTTGTAGTATGATTGGCCAAATAGCCGAAAATTCAACTCATAAATGCGGGACAATCAGCTTAGATTCTTACCTTATAGATAACCTAATGGGTATTGGCAATCTTATGGGGGCAATCAACGGCATTGATTTGCAGGGTTTTATCGGCCAAGTATATAGAAAATTTCCATTCCCGAAAAACCCAGAGGGATTCAAACAGAAGCCATATGGTGCGAAAAATAGGGCTGTAATAGAAAAACTATTGGAACAATGGGCCACGCCTGTTATTATGCAGATAAAGGTTGAGCCTGAAAAACTTACTATCAAAATAGGTGAATATATTTTTAGCAAAAAAGGTTTTCATGATATAATCGCATATGTCTGGCATGGTGGCATGCCTGGTTGGGAGGATGGCATTAGGCCGGGCTATGTCATGGAAATTAAAAAAATTATAGACGAAAGCAAATCTCCTATCTTTGATAATTTTAAACCTTAACGCCCTACGTCAAGGCAGAGTATAAGATCATTGTTCTATTACAAAAAAATTATTAGGGTCCAGTCTTACGGTAATATCAGACGTTAGCTTTACCTCATTGTCCTTTAAAAGCTTCAAAAATAATCCCTCTTGTGTTGGCTGTAACTGAATAATTAGGTTGAAAAGGTCATCAAAATTACTGCAAGGAAATGGTATCCCTCTTTCATTAACCTTGTTTATATGCCTGTGAGAAAGAGCAGAGAACCATATTTCTATCTGAAATTCCTTTGCCATTTCTTTAAATTCTTCAAATGCATTGCTGTCTGATTCTTCAAAATCAAAACCATCGATAATAAGTGTGTCAGGCTTAAAGTTGATATCTTCCGTCAGATTTTTCAGATTTTTACTTAGCCTGTCAAGCTCAAAACTTTCCTTTAAATATGCTAATATAATTCTATTTTTATCCAAAAAAGTCCGCACCTCCTGTTCATCTTCCATATCTAAGGACTTAAAGACATCAAGGCATATAACATTATAGTAGGAAATAACCTTTTCCGGTGTATCTTTAAGGGAAACATGAACAATTTTTCCTTTTCTAAATAATCTATCAAGTGCAACATGTATTAAGCATGAAGTTTTGCCCACGCCTGCCCTTGATATTAATACACCTAAATTGCCCTTTCCCAATTCCTTATGACTTGATTTTTCCAGTATTTTCAGAGGACTTATCTTTAAATATTTTTCCATTCTTACCCCCTAATTTTTTATCTTTCTTTGTGTTTCGATATGAGCTCCTCTTCTACTGACTTAGGTACTTTTAAATACTTAGAGAATTCCATTGTAAACTCCGCCTTTCCTTGAGTCAAAGATCTTAAGGCGGTGGCGTATCCAAACATCTCTGCCAAGGGGACCTCTGCTTCAACAGTTGTAAAAACCCCATCTTCCGCAGAGCTCGTAATCATACCCCTCCGTTGATTAATAGAGGCCATCACATTACCCTGAAACTCTGAAGGACACTCAACGGATACCTTCATAATCGGTTCTAATATTACAGGCTTTGCCTTTAAATAGGCCTGTTTAAAGGCCCCAACAGCAGCCTGAGTAAAGGCCTTTTCAGACGAATCTACAGGGTGATACTGACCATCATTCACAGTAATCCTAACCTTAAGCACTGGGTACCCTATAAGGATGCCTTTCTTAAGACAGGATTTAAAACCCTTATCAACAGCAGGAACGAATTCCGTAGGAATTACGCCGCCTTTTATTTGATTGACAAATTCATAATCTCCTTCATCCAATGGATCCATAAATCCGGCCACTCTCCCATATTGGCCGGCGCCGCCGGTCTGCTTCTTGTGCACATAATTGAATTCCGCCATTCGTGATATTGCCTCACGGTAGGCAACCTGTGGAATTCCTGTCTCTACTTCCGCTCCAAATTCCCTTTTCATTCTTTCAACATATATTTCAAGATGCAATTCGCCCATACCGGATATGATAGTTTGCCCGGACTCTTCATCCACCCAGGATCTAAAGGTTGGGTCTTCCCGGATAAACCTGTTTAAAGCCTTGGCAACATTGTTGTTTGATTTACTATCCTTAGGTGATATTGTAAGGGAAATTACAGGCTCCGGAACGAGCATTGATGTCATAGCATAGTTTATGGAGCCGTCAGTAAAAGTATCCCCTGAAAAACAATCGACCCCAAAGAGGGCTATAATATCACCGTCGTTCGCCTTTGAGATTTCTTCCATCTCATCGGCATGCATCCTGACCAGCCTCCCTACCTTAATCTTATTTTTGTTCCTCGTGTTTACCAGGTTATCTCCCTTTTTAATAGATCCCTGATATATCCTTAGATATGTAAGTTGCCCATAAGGGCTTACCTCTAATTTAAATGCCAGGGCTACTAATGGTGCATCAGGTTTTGAAAAAAGAGAAACCTCTTTTTCTTCCTGGTCCATGTCCAAGGCTTTGTTTTCTATGTCTACAGGTGATGGAAGATAATTTATAACAGAATCCAGCAAAGGCTGAATGCCTATGTTTTTATAGGCTGAACCAATAAAAACAGGGGTTAATTCCCTTGAAATTGTACCCTTTCTTACGGCCTCGTGTATCAACTCCTCAGTTACGCTATCTTCAAGAATTGCCTCCATTAATTTATCAGAAAACATAGATGCAGCATCCAGTAATTCCTCCCTCTTATTCATAGCCTCATCAAGAAGAGAAGGGGGAATCTCTTCAGTCTTAACCTTTTCACCAAAGGGTTCTTCAAAGTAAACAGCCTTCATGCCTATTAGGTCTATAACACCGGAAAAATTTCCCTCCAGCCCAATAGGTGTTTGCATGAGTACAGCATTATGGTTAAGCCTTTTGCGCAGTTGATCTACAACCCGATAGGGATCGCTGCCCGATCGATCGCATTTATTTATAAAGGCCACCCGAGGAACCTTATTTCTATTCATCTGGCGGTCTACTGTAATAGACTGGGATTGCACGCCTCCTACGGCGCAGAGCACTAAAATGGAGCCGTCGAGAACTCGCAAGGCACGCTCAACTTCTATGGTAAAGTCAACATGTCCTGGTGTATCAATAATATTAATATTATACCCATTCCATTCACAGTATGTTGCAGCAGAGGAAATCGTAATACCTCTTTCCTTTTCAAGTTCCATAGAATCCATTTTTGCGCCGACTCCATCCTTCCCCCTTACCTCGTGAACAGCAAATATCTTTTTTGTATAGAAAAGTATTCTTTCTGTTAGGGTAGTCTTGCCTGAATCAATATGCGCGCTGATACCTATATTTCGTAAATATTTAGTATCACTGATCATTAACATCTCCTTATATTTTAATCTCTCTCTTATCTTCTATATTATATTACAATACAGGATTGTAAAAGTAAAAACCACCCTTCATACAACTAATGTGCTAATATAGCAAGAAAG
>CAYSWP010000051.1:0-10391 GCA_964434795.1 uncultured Desulfobacteraceae bacterium
TCCAACATCGAACATCGAACGTCCAACATCGAATAAAAAAACGTAACCATACCCTGGGTCTACCTATGCTCTTCCGAAGATCATTTCTTTGATTCGTCATCCTTTTTCTCAATCATCATTGGCCTTTCACCATTTGTTTTTCATTCATGATTCGATGTTGGACGTTCGACCTGCCCGCAATGCCTTTGGGTTGTCTTCCAGGAATATCACGGTGTCTCGGCCCGGTGACAATGATTATGCCACCATCGTTTGTGATGCATGGCAGGCGGGTGTTGGACGTTCATCTTTTCAAGTAAGCCTTCCACACTACATCCGACGCAAAATTAACTTATCTCTTATGCCCCACCCTCCCCCATAAGCGCTAACTTAGTCGTACTGTCATTTCGACTCTCTTAAGTTAGGCTTATGCCCCCTCCCCTTCACTTTAATCCCAGACCAGGACAAGCTGCCTCATGCAGACTGAAACCAGAGATGTGATGAAGGTTTAGAATTATTTTCGTAACGGAAAAGGTGGCAGTTCAATTAGAGCAACTATGGATGTTGTGGAAAAAATTCAACATTTGTATTTAAATGTGGATTTTTTTTCAGTGCAATGTTAATTTGTATTCGTTCATAGAATCCGTTCTTACCCCTGACCGACGGAAAAACAAGCGAATTTCATGATTTTCTTTTCATTCTGAATTTTAAATTCTTTCTCGTGGGTAGTTACAGGACTGTATTATTAATTGGCTCTGAACCATAAACGTTGAACAGTTACAATATTTTCATACCTATACCCCGGAAGGTTATCACTGTTGTTTTTAACCCATGGAGGATTACATGGAAGGCTTTACAAGGGAGAGTGAAGAAAAGAAAACACTCCTTATTGTTGAAGATGACAAACACGTTCTCTCCATGATGAAGGAATATTTTGAATACTTGGGCTATAATGTAATTAGCGCCTCAGATGGCATGGATGGTTTGAAAATGATCAAGTCTGAGAATTATGATCTGCTAATTACTGATATAGTCATGCCTTATATTAGTGGATTAGGACTAATATCTTTATTGAAAAAAAAATATCCCGATATACCGGCAATAGCTGTTACTGGTTACGGGAAAAACCTCGAAAAACTTGCATCGGAAAAAAGAGCTGATGTAGTGCTACGAAAGCCGTTTACTATGGAAATATTGATAAATCATGTGCATAAATTACTCGAGGATTAAGGACATACTCTTTTTTACTGTCTTTCATTATTGACAATCTCGTAAAAAGTCTTGAAATCGTCATGCCGGGCTTGATCCGGCATCCAGAACGTATTGAATTTACTGGATTCCGGCTTTCGCCGGAATGACGGAAAAGAGAATCTTTCGACTCTGTACAAGTTCATCAATTTTTAATATCATTAAGAATCAAATCCTTGGCGCCAGACAGGTCATGCAATACATAATCCGCGCTGGTCTGCAGCAACAAATCGTAACTATATGGGCCGGTTGCCACTGCAATTGATGTCGCCCCATAAGGCTTTGAACATCCTACATCGCTTGGTGTATCACCTATCACTATACAATCACTAAAAGAAACGTTAATATTTTGAATCTTTCTTAACTTTTCAACAGCTATTGGCAATAGCATGTTTCTGTCTTCATTATCATCACCAAACGCACCAACCGCAAAATACTCATTAAGTCCAAATGTTTTGAGTTTTATACGTGCACCCTGCTCAACATTTCCCGTCAATAACCCAAGGACACACCCATTAAGCGTATTTAATGTATACAGCAGTTCTTTTACTCCTGGTTTTACATGCCCCTTTCCATTGTTTGCCTCATTTTTGAGATTTTTTAGGTAACTCGATAATAGAGCATGAGGGAGGTTATTTTCTATAGATAGCCCGTAAAAGACCAGGGCCTCCTTTATGATCTGTACATCAGTTTTTCCTGCCAGGGTTATATTCGCAAAGGCATCCTCTATAGAAAACAGCTCATAAAAGGCCTTGGTTATAGATCTCGTGCCTGCTTTACCGGCATCAATCAAGGTGCCGTCTATGTCAAACAAAATAAATTTTTTAATCATTTTATAAAATATTCCCGCAGATCTAACTTCTATGATTTTAACAACCTACATTATCTCTTGACAAAAGGTCTTATATTTGTTAAGAGGTAAGAAAATAAAGAATAAACACAGATAATAAGGGAGTCAACTAACCATGAAAAGATATTTTCTTATCATTGGAATGAGTGCTATATTCATCTTTGGGGCCTATGCATGGGCAGATCCCCCATCAGGTTATGAAGGTATATTTGCAGGAACCAGCATGTCTTTCTCTTCTCTTAACGCAAACTTATCAACAGACGTAAATGCCACTAACGTGCCTTCGTTGGGTTATACTTCCCAGGCTTCTGCTGTAGGAAGCATTAATGCTGGGATGGTGGCGAATATATTTCAGCCCTCCAATACCCCTTCAGGTTCCTTTTTTTCTCTTTGGCAAAACAATCAAAACAACCAACCCCTTGTGAATATAATTAGTTACTCAAACCAGGTCTCAGCCAATGGAATAATCGATAACTTTCATGTAGGATTTCACTACCAAAGCCTGTATACCGCTCCAAGCCACCAATTTTCATTTAGCCGGATCCCCTAACATATTCTTATTATACCCTGGAAGGTTATAAAATAATCATAGGCCGACCTTTGCCCTGTATTTTACCTTAACTTCTTTGTTCATGGGAACTACAACATCAAACCTTATTGTAAAGGCATCAATTTTCTTGAAGGTATGGGTGCTGCTTACCACACTCCAGTTTCCAAATAATGGTTCAATAATCCCTATGTTAATATCTTTTTCCTTATGATTTCTTAATGTAATTTCCCACGCTGATTCATGAAGCCTTGTTGCAGTTTGTTTGTAATCTGTTTGTATTCGTTCCGCAAAAACATCAAATGCCTCTCCGGCCTTAAGTCTTACTTCCTCTCCCTCCGGTATATGTTTTATTCTGTCTTCACCAAGAAATACCATTCCCTTATCATCCCCCTTATACAAACGTACAGTACCTGCAGGAAGAGGCATTCCAAGATTATTTTCCTTGGAATTCTTTAATTTAATATACACATTAACAGGCTGTCTGATTTTCTGACCTATATATCTTCTTGTAAAATATCCCTTGCTTCCATAGACAAGAAGCTCTTTCCCCACGCTTAAATCCCTTGATTGAAACAAGTTTATCTGTTTTGTCTGCTTATCTTTGATTGTTGTTTTCCTTTTTAAATCGTACACATGATACTCGAAAAAAGACTTTTCCTTAAATTGTACACTATCTTCTTCTCTTATGGCCCTCTTTGCGTATAGCCTGCCTTCGAGACCACTTTCTACCTGATGAACTTTCCCTGCAACCAATTTTAATAAAGAATTTTCAAAGGTTACACCACTCTTATTGTCTAATGTAACCTTTCCGGACATATCCCCGGATGTGTTATCCTCGTCTAAGACCAGTACATAATCTGACTTCCAGCTCATATTCTTCGTGAGATAGCATACATTTAAATCATATGATTCTTCATTGCCACTGCTCTTATAAACCCATTTTAGGGTTGGCTTTTCAATAAGCCCTTCCGGCACTCCAGGCAGCACCTTATAACCGGGATGACCAAGGAATATTTCATTTCCAATTTTATAGATCTGCCCTTTATTATTGCTTAGCAGAACTGCCTCTGTTACCTCTTTTCTATCCTTATATTTATTCCAATCAACGATTTTTATCTTTTTTCCTACATACTTATCGAGAAGTGTACCTTCATTTAAAAGGTCATACTCATAGTTTTGCTCAACTATATGAAACTCTCTTTCATTATCGACTGGTTTTACTTGAACTGAGGCAGGAATAATATGAGAGGGAACGTCCACAAATCTTAATTCTCCCTCATCTGCAGGGATCTCAATTCTTCTGATTTCATTAACAAGTGCAAGGTTGTTGTTGTATATTGTGACTGTGATTGCAATCTGATCATCTTGGCTACTTGTAGTTACTGTCAATCCCAGTGACGCAATGGGAAAAATTAAAAAGAGCGCCATAAAAAAAACGCTGCACTTTATTTTCATTGAATTTTCCTCCTTTTTCTAAAATATAAAAATCCCAACACTTGTTTGCATATTAGTAACCGTTCACGGGTTCAGCGTTCTGCCCGCCACAAAAACGGCGGGTAAAGGTTCAAAGGTTCAATAGTTAAAGACAGAATCCATGAGCCTGAACGTTAAACTTGGGAACCTAAGATGCTTAATTCCGGGAACCCGGCCTTGTCCGGAAATGTACTTCTTGCCTTCATATATTACCTGCTTAAATGCCTGTATGCATGCATCGCACAGGCAGGAAGGCAACCCTGAATCCCGGTTTCAGCGGGAAACCTTTTAACCTGTGAACGCTTACTGTTTTTCATCCATAGAAATAGGGTATATCGGCATTGGTTTTTCAAATCCCCTGAGTAAAAGGTTTGACTCCCGGCTAATCAAAAATTCCGGTCTCAGAGCAGTCTTTACAATTTCAGTAACGAGTATTTGGCCTGAAGATGCCTCTGATGCCAAACGCTGGGCAACGTTTACAGCAGTCCCAATTACCGTATAATCAAGTCTTTTTTCCGAGCCTACATTGCCAAGAAAGACTTCTCCGGAGCTTATTCCTATCCCTAATCCAGCCTGCTCAAAGTATTTGTTTTCTGCCGACCATGTTTGTCGAATACCATGAAACCCTTTGTGTATCTCTATAGATGCCATGGCAGCAGCATTAATGGGATCATCATGAGAGACAGGTGCACCAAAAACAGCAAGCGCTGCATCTCCTAAGTATTTATCCAGTGTCCCTCTAAATTTGAATATTACATCTGCAAAAAGCTCGAAAAAATTATTCAGAAATGCTCTTAAGGCTTCCAGTGGAACATGCCTGACAAGGGAGGTGAATTTTCTCATATCTGCAAACACTACTGTAATATTTTTAACTTCACCTAATCCGAGAAGATTTTGCCCTCGGTCAATAAGTAATTCAGCCACTTCAGGCGCTACATATTGTTCAAAAACGGCTCGCATTTTTATTTTTTCCGCCCTTTCATCCATGGCCTTGACATTTTCCAATGCCATAACTGCCTGACCGCAAATAACAGAAAGCATTTCTATGTCACCCTCGCTAAAAGGAGATCCCTTCCCTACCTTACTAACATTAAGAACCCCCAAGGTTCTATCACTTGCCTTAAATGGAAATGATATGGCAGCCACAATGGACTTATGCCTTAAGAAGGATGCAAACATGGGGTTATCTTCCGGTCCCCCATTAAGTATAACAGGCTCACCCTTCTGAAAAACCCAGCCGGCAATCTTCTCTCCATACTTTATCTGGACTTTTGGGATAATTTTACCATCAATACCTATTGAGGAAACGATACGGAGATACCCATCTTCCCTTTCGTCGTAAAGCATTGCGGAAATCCTTGTAGCCCCTGTTTGTTTAGCTGCTGCATCAACAAGCTCATCAAGCACCTCCTTTATAGTATGAGATTTTATAAATTTTTCACCTAGTTTGTATAAGGGCATAAGGGTCTTAAGGCGGGCATTTTCCTCTATCAGTGAAGCTGTATTAAAGGCATCCTTAACAGTTCTTGTTAATTCGCCAGGGATAAATGGCCTTTTAATAAAACCACTAAAACCCTGTCTCATCGCCTTGATTATATCTTTCTCGTTTCCCTGTGACAAAATCAGTACCCCGAGGAGTTCCCTATTCTTCTCCTTTAGTGCAAGAAATAAATCGAGTCTTTCTTTCTCTGGGAACGACATTCCAATAACGACTAAATGGAGCTCTTCAGAAGAAGCAATTTTAACCGCTTCTTCACTGCTAACAGCATATTGAACAATATATCCTTCATTTGCAAATGCATCGCGGCATAAATCAATTATTTCTCTATCGTTCTCTACAACAAGGATTTCATTAAATCTCATAACACTCTCCTTTAACCGAAAATAACAGCATAGGATAACCACCACATTATGTCAATAGCGGTTTTGAGGCACTTGCACTACTTTTCTTATTTCCTCGCATGTAGCACGCCTTTAAAAAAAACTTGTCTAAAAGAAATTATCTGAATAAAATAAAAGAATTGCTTGAAATAAGGAGATGCCCTGATTAGAATTTTAACATGTGCAACAGTCTGGATTTTGCCTGAATATGGATTTTTGTTAAGAAACAAATACATTATTTTAATATAAAACCAAGAATAACTTATGAGTGATAACGCACCTATATGGATCATAGGTCCACCGAGATCAAGAACAAGATGGACCGTCAACTTATTTAAAGACATACCCGAGCATATTATACTGAATCATCCATCTTTTGGAATTTATAGCCCCTTCTGGTGGAGATACAATAAAATACCCCCTCTTGATGTAGTCAATGAAATTGACCCACTACTTGAGGCAGGAAAAACCCCGGTAATCCTCAGACACCAGTTTGCCTTCTCCATGGACTGGATTCGAAATCAATGGCCAGGCTCTAAGTTTTTAATAGCTGGTCGAGACATTATGGAATGGCTGACCAGTGTGAAGAATTTCAGGGGTGGACTACACTTTCTATATAAAAATAACGGTGAGGAACAAGACCTCCCGCCTGCTTACGTAGGAAGAGATCTTATTTCCGATTGGTGGAAAAATGCCGAATGGTGGCAAAGGGCTGTTGCCCATTATTGGGCATATATGGGCGCCGCCCTTGAAGGCTATAGACAAGATGATTGTGCTATAGTGCATACTTCAAACCAATCTCAGTTAGATGATATCCAAAGCCAGCTTTCAGTTACCTGGGCAGAAAAAGCGCTACCAAATATCTCTACGTTCAAACCATCAAAGCTTTCTTACAAGGCAGAATTCAATAGATCTGATGTAGAAGATGTATTGAAATTTTTAAATTCAGCTCAACCATCTCAATGGATAGTCACTGCCACATCCTGAAAATGAGTAACTTTATCGTAACCACCAAGCGGTGAAGGATCAAAGACACAAGGGCAAAAACAAAGGATAATAAAGATAATTAAAAACAAACAGGAGGAGTTACTATGGTTGAAAAAGTAATTATTATGGGTGCCGCAGGTAGGGATTTCCACAATTTTAATGTTTATTTCAAGGAAAATCCACGTTATAAGGTTATAGCATTCACAGCTGCCCAAATCCCAACAATAGATGGACGAACTTACCCGCCCGAACTGTCTGGAAATTTATACCCTGGCGGTATACCTATTTATCCAGAGGCAGAGTTAGCCAAGCTTATCCGAAAACACAGGGTAGACTTAGTGGCCTTTTCATACAGCGATGTAACCCATGTTGATGTTATGCACAAGGCATCCATAGCCATGGCAGAGGGGGCGGATTTTATCCTTATAGGCGCACCATACACCATGCTTAAATCTAATAAACCCGTTGTTGCAGTTTGCGCTGTGAGAACTGGCTGCGGGAAATCCCAGACAACACGCAAGGTATGCAGTATACTCCAGAGTTTTAAAAAAAGTGTTGTAGCAGTACGACATCCTATGCCTTATGGTGATTTAAGAAAACAGGAAATCCAGCGTTTTTCCTCTTATAAGGATTTTCAGATAAATCAATGTACAATTGAGGAACGGGAGGAATATGAGCCATTGGTAGATCAGGGAATTGTGGTTTATGCCGGCATTGATTACAGCAAAATCCTTAATGAGGCTGAAAAAGAGGCTGATGTTATCGTATGGGACGGAGGAAACAACGACACCCCTTTTTACAGGCCGGATATTCATATTGTCCTGTTTGATCCACACCGCGCCGGCCACGAACTACTATACTATCCTGGTGAAACCAACATGTTAATGGCAGACATTGCAATTATTAACAAGGTAGACACAGCATCCTCTGAACAGGTAGAGCAGGTAAAAAATAACATTGAAAAATATGCCCCTAACGCCAAAATTGTAAAGGCAGAATCTCCTGTCCTTGTAAATAATCCGGAACGTATACGAGGAAAACGTGTTCTGATAGTAGAAGATGGACCTACCCTCACCCACGGAGGAATGCCATTCGGTGCCGGAGTTATTGCTGCAAAAACATACGGTGCGGCTGAGATTGTTGATCCGCGGCCCTATGCCTCGGGAACAATAAAGCAAACTTATCACCTTTATCCTGACACTGGGCATATTCTGCCGGCCATGGGATATAGCGAGGAACAAATTCACGACCTTGAAAACACCATAAACAGTGTTGATTGCGACCTTGTCCTCTTTGCCACACCCATTCATCTTACGCAAATCCTTTCCATCAACAAAGAGGCTATTCGCGTACGTTATGAATACAAGGATCACAATCCTCCCTTTTTAGAAGAAATTTTATTTGACAGATTTAAGACCAAGTTTTCACTTTAATATTTAACACACCCCCTAATTTGGACTAATCTTATGAAAAAGGAATCTAAACAGGAAATTTTATTAATTGCCCTTGGCGGAAATGCCCTTGTTAGAAAGGGTGAGAAAGGTACAGCAGAAGAGCAATTTAAGAACCTAAAAACACCAATAAGCCAAATAGCCCAGCTTTCTAAAAACTACAAAATAATCATTACCCATGGAAACGGTCCCCAGGTAGGTAACCTTCTTCTACAGCAAGAACGCTGTGATTCCGTTCCAAGACTCCCTTTAGAGATACTGGTTGCCCAAACCCAGGGCCAGATTGGTTACATGATTGAATCCACCCTGGACAGTGAACTCATGGCACTTGGCGCAGACGCACAGAAACCTCTTGTAAGCCTTATTAGTTATGTCGTGGTAGACGAAAAAGACTCAGCCTTTTTAGAACCTTCTAAGCCTATAGGGCCAGCTTACCCAGAGGAAAGAATCGCAGCCCTCCCATACCCTGTAATAAAGACAGAAAAAGGTTATCGTCGGGTAGTAGCCTCCCCAAGTCCTGTAACAATTGTGGAAAAAAAAGAAATAATAAAACTCATTGAAAACGGGTTTATTGTTATTTGCTGTGGAGGCGGCGGAATACCTGTTATACGTTACGGCAGAACCTTTTCAGGCGTTGATGCCGTCATTGATAAAGATTTGTCAAGCGCCAAACTGGCTGAAGAGGTTGGCGCAGATATTTTTATTATTGCGACAGATGTTGAGGGAGTGGCTTTGAGATATGGACAACCAGAGCAGCAATACCTACGTAATATCAGCATTAAAAAGGCCATGAAATACCTTTCGGAGGGACATTTCCCATCCGGTTCCATGGGACCAAAAATAGAAGCTGCAACGAAGTTTCTTGAAAAAGGGGGCAAACGGGCAGTAATCACATCTATTGAATCGATTGAGGATGCCGTAAAGGGCCTGACAGGGACAGAGATAACAAAAGATAATTTAAAGTGATGGCTGTTTTATAGATTATTGTTATTACTTATTTTAGCTTACCCATACCAAGATGCCTAAGGAGTTATGGAAAAAGAAGTCAAAAGATGTTCGGAATGCGGGAAAATTGTAACATTAGATAAGAGCTGCATAGTTGATTCTAACATTATTTGCTTCACCTGCATGTATGGACAAACAAGGCCATACGAAATTTTTCCAATAGGAAAGGTAAACAATGAGTTAAGGAGAAGCAAAAAGGATTTTGGGGTAATTGGCCCGAAGGGTATATCCTGTATTGACCTTATTCCATCACAAAAAAAATTCATGCACAGATTAGAGGAAGAAAGCCAGTTAACAATCATATATTACCTGCATAAAACAGAGTCAGTAAAATCCGTATTCAAGAGGGGGCTTGATGGTAAGGAAGTTGGAGTGTTTGCATCGAGGACGCCGAACAGACTTTCCAGGATAGGCATACAGGACGTTACGCTTGTAAGTGTTGAGGGTACAAGACTTCTTGTAAAAGGACTGGACGCAGTGGATGGCACTCCTGTACTTGATATAAAAATTAAGTGGAATGCAAATAGTTAATTTAAACATATTTCAATTTAAATGGAACATTAATATGTCTTACAAACAGTGCAAATGGTATCCAGTATGCCCTATGAAAAGCTATTACGACAATGGTAAATTAGACAAAAAATGGATAGACCAATATTGCAGAGATGACTGGAAAAATTGCATAAGGTATCAGATGGAAGAAAACTGGGAGCAACACCCAGATTGGATGCTTCCTGACGGAACAGTAGATGAGGATTTACGCAATGTCTACCCTTGAGCCAAAAGCGGCTTATTAATATATTACAGACCTCGTAATTTATAGCGTATAATGGTGTAATATTTTGGACATAAACCTCTATTTCCAACCCAGGAGTTGGGTTAAAAGGTTCACTCCGCCACAAGAACGGCGGATAAAGGTTCAGAGGTTGAGCTTTCGTGGTATTAACCCAACGAAATCAATGGCTAAGGG
>CAYSWP010000052.1:0-10384 GCA_964434795.1 uncultured Desulfobacteraceae bacterium
ACACCAACTCACTTGAAGATTATTCACTTGACTTGCCTTAATTTGCTACAACTAAATGGGAGATGATCCAAATTTTTCAACACATCTATATATCAAACATGTCTCCAGGATTTATCATGAGCCCTGGATCAAGGGCAATTTTTACCGCCTTCATTGCATTAATTTTTTCTTGAGAGAACATGATGGAAAAAAATTCCTTTTTTATTTTTCCTATTCCATGTTCCGCGGATATTGTTCCCCCGAGAGAAACTGCCTTTTTTGCGAATTCTTTATATACAGAGATGCATGTTTTCATCTCCTCCAGAGACCTGGGCAGTACATTTACATGAAAATGATTGTTTCCGATATGTCCAAATGCAAGCCATTCAAGGCCTTCTCTCTCTAAAGTTGATTTATAAAATGCCCAGATCTCTTTGAGTTTCTCATTAGGTACGGCAAAGTCTGTGCCGAGTTTATGCAGCTCCGGGATTATCTTTTTCCTCTCTGTTATTATACTGTTAAGGGTTTCCGGGAGTATATGCCTGAAGTCCTTGAAGCGTTGCATATCTCTCTTCTCGTAAGCAGCCCATGATTTTGTTAGGTTTGAACCACAAATTGAAACAACTTCCTTTAATTTAGAAAAATCATTATTTTTTTCTTCAGGATCAAATTGCATATCAAAAAAGATTGCCGAATTAGCATAATCCGGTATGAGAGGCATCCCCACAACCTTAGGGTCCTCCCTCTGTTTTTCCCGGAGGAGATTCAGCGCATGAGAACTGTAAAATTCGATGAACTCAGGTTTAATTGTTTTCTCCTTACGGAGGGCAATTACAAAATCAATGGCCTTTTCATCAGATGGAAAAAACTGGATAATCGAGATAAAGCGGTCCCATTTTTGAAGTGCAACTTCTACCTCTGTAATTGCGCCAAGGATACCTTCACTCCCTATAAAAAGGTCAATAAGATCCATATTTGGAGTAGCGTATATGCCGGCGGTATTTTTTGTTAGCGGCATTGAATATATCGGTATTTTTACTGTTGTTTCATTTCCCTTGCTATCTATTATAACGAATTCACCGTCAGGTGAGGCAAAATATTTACCCCTTGGTATTTCAAGGACCTCACCTGAGGCTAACATGACCCTGAGTAATCTTACCCAGTTTCGTGTGGCGCCATATCTGTATGTTCGAGCCCCGGATGCGTTGGTTGCAACAGTAGCGCCAATAAATGCACCCATTTCGGTTGGATCAGGTGGATAAAAGTACGTTCCTTTGCTCTCTCGGTATTTTTCAAGAAAGGCCCTTGTCTCTGGCGAACCATTTTTAGAGAGCCCGGGAAAATTTTTTTTCATGGCGCTATCATTTAGGTCCCTTATGATTACAGCGCATTGAGTTCGTACAAGCCATTCCTTTAAATGATTGTCAAAGCGGAGGTCTAAGAACTTATTGAATCTCTCCAGAGACACAATAGCGCCTCCATAAGGAACAGCCCCGCCGACCAGGCCTGTTCTCGCACTGGATAAGGCTATGTTTATGCCTCTTTTTGACATCTCTCTAAACACCGATGAAAGCTCGGACTCATCCTTCGGGAAAAAGAGGTGTTTTGACCCCTTATGGGCGAGCCGTGACTCGTCTGATAAATAGGGGTTATAATTTTTTACTATCTCGCTATGGCCTTTAATGCACCGAACCGTATTAATATCAACAAAGGGAACCGTTTTAGTGGCAATTTCATGCATTCTATACCCTTATTTACTTTACTGAGTCCTTCTTCTCTCTATCAATTTTTTGGGATTATCGTGAATCATAACATGAAGTTCATCTTTTGAAAAACCAAGAGCCTGCATTTTCTCCAGATAATATGAAAATCCTTCAATAGGAGATGCATTTTTCATCTGCCCGAAATCAGTAGACAAGATAGATGAAGATATTCCAACGTATCGGATTTGCTCCTTTATTTTTTCGAGGGTAATTTTATCAGGACAACTGTCTGTAACAGCAAAGAAGCAGTGTTCTATCATTGCACCCATACGAACCGCCTCTTTTTGTTGATCAGGCTCCATATCAACAACAGATTCTGATGCGTGAGTTACCACAATCCTTTTTACACCGTTTTCTACGGCTTGCTTGATTAATTCCATAGACTCAATAGGTGAAAGATGACCGGTGGCCAAGACTGTATCGTATTCTGCAATCAATTTGAGAATAGCCTGGATATCATTTTTTGTTTTATCTGTCTCATTAAGAAGGTTAAATCCATTTTTATTATCCATAGGAACAGGAAAAGCAGTAGGTGGCTTTCCTAAACCCCATCTTTTTATGTGATTTTCCGCCCCATATGTTGGAAAATAGATAACATCGGTTCCAGATCTTAATGCAGATTCAACGGCTGTTGGATTGACAAAACCCACAGGTGCATTAAGCGCCAGGGAGCTAAAAAAATGGCATGACCCTCCTAACAAATGGTTAAGTACGTAAACACGTCCTGTTGTGGCAGTGGTATGATCTTTGATCAGCAATCCAGCCATTTTTTGCTCACGTGCCGCCTTCGCGATCTGGATTATGTCCATGGCCCTCGGAATTACATCCGGTGAGGCATGAACATGAATGTCATAAGCGCCTTCTAACAAACGGTGTATCTTCATATAGCTTTCTCCAATGATAAAATCAAGTTTCGATTTTATCCCAAAATGAATTTGGGAAGGGCCAACGTTGCCCATGGGACAAAGGTGACGAGCATAAGCATGCCCACATCAACTAAAAAGAACGGCCAAATTCCCTGACCTATATCCTCGATGGGAAGTTTGCTGACGGATGAGCAAACAAAAAAATAGACGAAACGGGCAAACGCTGTCAAGAATTATATGAGCTATTGTCAAAAAACGAGAAGGCGATTAAATCAGGCTCAATATTTGGCTTAGAATTTTAGTCAGTGGGGTTAAGGGCCGATCATTTGTTCTTTTTTAACATGTGTAAAAATCGTTCCTGGATGTTATCAAATGCGCCATTTGACATAAAAAGGACAACGTCTCCTTTCCTTGTCAGTGAAAGAAGCCCATCGAGGAGATCGCTTGTGTCGGCAAAATAGTGGCTTTTTATACCTATTTTTTTTAAGTCCCGCACAAGCCTGGAGGATGAAAACCTGTCATGAGATGGTATTTTTGACATCATTGGAGGCTCTGGAATGATTGCCAGATCAGCATCATTAAATGATGCAGCATAGGCATCCTGGAAGATATTCCTCCGACTTGAGTTTGATCTGGGCTCAAAAACGGCCACTACTCGACGGCTTTTATAATGTCCTTTAACTGCCTTTATAGTTTCCCTTACTGCTGTTGGGTGATGGGCGAAATCATCGATTATTAACACATCGTTGATCTCCCCCAGTTTATCCAGCCTTCTTTTTACCCCTGTAAAGGTTTCAATTGCTTTAACAATAATTTCATTATTTACGCCTAAGTAATGAGCCACCGAGACTGCGGCAAGGATGTTTGAGAAGTTATATTGTCCATAAAGATCAGTTACCAGGTTTACGAACGGCTTGCTTTCTTTTAGAACGGTCAGGTGTGTTTTATTTTTGCTTATTGTGTTATGCCCGATTTTCAGGTTTGCCTCTCTGCTTATTGCATATGTTCTTAAGGAACACCTTGCTTGTTTTATGACGTCTAAAATAAGTGGATCATCAAGGTTTACGCATAAAAGACCGTCAGCAGGTATTATTTCAACAAGATTTTCAAAAGACGTCTTAATTCCCTTAAGATCCTTGTAAATGTCTGCATGATCGAACTCAATGCTGGTTATGACCGTTATATATGGATTATAGTGCATAAACTTCGGACCCTTGTCAAAAAAAGCGGTGTCATATTCATCACCCTCTATAACAAAATAGGACCCTTCAGTTGATTTAAAGTTAGAGTTAAAATTCTTGGCTATGCCGCCGATCATAAAAGAGGGTTCCATGCCGGCAACCTCCAGTATCCAGGCAATCAAGGCCGATGTTGTTGTTTTTCCGTGAGTGCCGGCTACAACAATGGTTTTCTTCTTATCAAAGGCAAATTTCTTCAGGGCCTGAGGCATGGAAAGATATGGTACGCCAATACGCATTAATTCAACTGCCTCGGGGTTGTCTTTTGTTATAACGTTTCCTACAATGACGAGATCAGGGGTTGGATGGAGGTTGGAAGGGGAGTAGCCTTTTTTTAAAGGGATAGATAATTTTTTAAGAAAGGTGCTTATAGGAGGATAAATATTTTGATCAGAGCCTGTTATCTTGTAACCCTTTTCATCTAACATTCCTGCTATGGATGACATGGCAACTCCACATATACCCATTAGATGAATATGGCCGCCGGGTGAAATATTGTAGTTTTTATTATACATATCCAAATTCACTCATAACAAGATCATGAATCTTTGGGCGGAAAATTCTTATCTTTTCATTTGTCCTATCTGGATGAATTCGGTTAGTTAGAAATATTACAGTGATGTGTCTTTCTAAATCTATCCATACTGATGTGCCTGTAAAACCCAAGTGACCTATGCTGTTTAGGCTAAAGTAATTTCCAGAGCTGGAATCTTTTGTCGAAGGCGTATCCCACCCAAGTGCCCAGGTAGAGCCTGAAACAATGTCTTGTCTTGTGAAAAATGCACGCACGATTTCAGCATTAAGGAGCTCGGTTCTGTTACCATGATAAACCTTAATTAGTTCGTTGATTAGTATTAAGATATCCTGCGCTGTTCCAAAGAGTCCGGCATGACCGGAATAACCACCAAGGGCATAGGCATTTTCATCATGTACATGGCCTTGAATGACCTCTCCCCTCCATGGACAATTTTCCGTGGCAGCGCATAATTTTTTTTTATGTCCATTATCCTCACAGGTGTTATCAAGGTACATATTTTTCAGGCCAAGGAAACGAAAGAATACATCATTAAGATATGAAGATAGATTTCTTCCGCTTATAATTTCTATTATCCATTCTAATAACATAAATCCAAGGTCACTATAAAGGGATACCTTTTTTGGTCTATTCACAAGAGGCTCTTCCATTATTAAACGCCTGATAATGGATTTTCTCTCCTGTTGGGGGTGTTTAATCAGTTGCAGATAAAATGGCCTCCAGTCTTTAATACCAGAAGAATGATTGAGCAAAAGGCGTACGGTTATATCAGATTTGTCTTTCCAGGGAAAGGGTTTAATGATTGATGGAATAGGTACGTCAAGATCTAACATACCGTCATTTACAAGTTTCATTATGGCTAATGTTGTAGCCAACGGTTTTGTGAGGGATGCTAAATCAAAGATTGTGTCTTTTTCCATGGGAAGGGGATTTGGTGTTTGTGCACGGTTGCCCGTATTGAAAAAGAACACAATGTCATGACCTTTTGAAACTAACAGAACGGCCCCAGGGTAGACTCCTTGTTTAAAGCCATTATTCAAAAATTTGATTATTTTGTCCGACATAACATTTATCAGATCATAAGGATGGAATTTATTAAAAAGTCGTCATTTTCGATAAATATAGTAAAAAGTGAAAGATACTACGTAAAATGCCTTGAGAATTAGTAAACTGCTGATTCTTGTATTTTAAGCACCATGCTGTCTGTATCAAGAAGGGCAGGGAGGCCGAGGGGCAAAGATACATTTTCATCGCCATGACCTGCGGGCAGGCCTGTTATAACCGGTATATTCAGGACACGGAGCCGCTCCTCAAGCATACTTTCAACGATATCTTTTTCTCCGCAGTTATTTATTTGGCCGATAATAAGCGCCGATAATTCCTTTAACATATTAGCTTGAAGGAGCTGGGTAAACATTCGGTCAAGCCTGTATGGATATTCTCCCTTGTCTTCTAAAAAGAGGATTGCATTTTTAAACGAGGGCAAAAAGGATGTTCCGCAGAGAGAACAAATAACGGAGAGATTGCCGCCTAAGAGCATGCCCTTTGCCTGACCCTTGTTTATTATTTTTCCTTTCTCCAAAAACACCTCAGGTTTATAAGAGGTTGTAATGAGTCTTAAGAGGTTTGGCCAGTTACTGTCTTTTGGGAGCTGTGAAAGGGTAGGGCCATGAATCGTGATTAAGCCGGTTTTCTTATATATGGCGCTTAAGAGGGCGGTTATATCACTGAAACCAACAATTATCTTTGGATTTTTGCGGATAATATCAAAATCAATTATATCAAGGAGCCTTGCTGTTCCATATCCTCCTCTTGCGCAAAATATAGCCTTTATCTCCGGGTCTGAAAACATCTGATGAAGGTCGGCGGCCCTGTCATTGTCATGACCGGCAAGATAGTCCAGGGTATCAAAGAGGTGTTCACCAAGTCTCGGCTTTAACTGGTAGGATTCTAAAAGGCTTAGACCCTTTGCAATTTCTGATTTGCTTACCGGGCTTGCAGGTGCTATAACACCTACCGCTTGGTTTTTTTGCAGGCGGTATCCCTTTATAATAGGCGGATATATCATAAACATTTTTTAATACTACGTTAAGATATTTCGGGCAACATAAAAAATATGTAAATAATAAGATAGCTATAAATATGTGATTGATACACTATGAATTTTCGAATTTGGGTAAGAAATAGATGGTATGCGGAAGGAGGATATGGAGAGGTACTCAGGATTGCCATTCCCCTGATTATAAGCACAGGTAGCTGGTCGGTCCAACACTTTGTGGATAGGATGTTTCTAACATGGTATTCTCCGGAGGCTATTGCAGCAGCAATGCCGGCCGGCATTCTTAACTTTACTATCACATGTATTTTTATAGGCACTGCAAGTTATGTAGGTACTTTTGTAGCTCAGTATTACGGGGCAAGACAGTATGAACATTGTGGCTATTCCCTTTGGCAGGGTCTTTATATCTCAGTGATTGGCGGGGCAGTTATAATAACCATTATGCCTGCGTCTGACTTAATTTTTCGCTATATTGGTCATGCTCCCGAAATAGTAAAATGTGAGAGTATTTATTTTAAGATATTATGTCTTGGGGCCATGCCTGCTATAGCATCGTCTACAATGTCTGCATTTTTTTCAGGCCTCGGTAGGACAAAGCCCGTGATGTGGGTAAACATCTCTATTACAGCGGTAAATCTGGTACTGGACTGGCTGCTTATATTTGGTAATTTAGGGTTTCCTGAAATGGGCATTGCCGGGGCAGGCATAGCAACAGTAGGCGCCTTTTATTTTAATATGTTTGTTTATTTGATAATCCTTTCTCGCTCATCATATGCAAATAAATATGCCACTATAAAGGGCTGGCGTTTTAACAGGGAACTTTTTTTAAGGTTAATCAGGTTCGGTTTTCCAAATGGTATACAATTTTTCATAGACATTGCCGGTTTTACCATATTTATACTGCTTATGGGTAGGCTCGGCACTGTTCCCCTTGCTGCTACAAACATAGCCCTTAATATTAACACGCTTGCTTTTATGCCTATGATTGGTATGAGTATAGCTATTTCAGTGCTTGTAGGCCAGCGTTTAGGCGAGAACAGGCCGGAACTTGCAGAGTTTACCACCTTCTCATCGTTTCATATTACATTTATCTACATGACCTCTGTAGCGCTCCTTTATGTAATATTGCCTGATATCTTCATGATGCCCTTTGCGGCACAGTCGGACCCGCGACAGTTTGCCCCTGTTAAAGATATTGCAGTGGTATTATTGCGTTTTGTGGCGCTTTACTCTGTGTTTGACACACTAAATATGGTTTTTGCTGGAGCAATTAAAGGGGCTGGGGATACGCGCTTTGTAATGTTTACAATTGTGATTGTGTCGATTTTCGTTTTGGTTTTGCCAACCTACACAGCGTTAGTTGTTCTATCAACAGGGATATATAGTGGTTGGTTATTTGTAACTGCTTATATCATAGTTCTTGGAATAATATTCCTATTGAGATTCCTCGGGGGAAAATGGAAATCCATGCGGGTTATTGAAACAGGTGTTGTTACTACATCTCAGGCCTTTCCACAGTCACCTGCCGGCGAATAAGAGCTCGCATTAAGCTGATTAAGGAGTCCTTAAGGCTAAATGCTTACCGGCTTAGCTGTACTGTCTGAAGTTAATTTTTTGTCGCTGATTAAGAAGTCCTTAAGTTTCTGATCTATGGATTTGGTTATATTTGCTTTAAACAGATAGTTGGTGAGTTTGATTAAGGCCCAAAGCACAATAACAGGTATTAAAACCGTTTGAAGGATAAAAACAACAATAAGGTTAATGATATATTTAACTGAGTCTGATACTGTGTCACTTAAAAGTGAAAGCCTGCGCTTAATGTTGACTGATTCTTTTAGCTCTTCGTATTTACTTAAAAAGTTTTCCCAAAACCCGGGATCAATCGTTTGGCTTTTATTATCAACTAAATCTGGATATTTTATTTTACTCTTGATTTCCACCAGTGATTTAGTTGACTCGATATATGTATCTTTCAGGAAAAGATCATACACTTTCTCGCTTACAAGGGCGACTGCAGGTATGCAAAATCGGATTACTATTGATATAATTATTATCTTATAACCTAAACTCAATAAATTAATGCTTGAAATGCGGGGAATCCACAATCCAAATAAAATAATAAACATAGAAAGGCATACAAGGATCTTAAAACCGAACCATTTTCCCATTTCAAGAAGCATTTTTTGAATGCCTATAGATGTTGTGCTTATGAGCATGACCCAGGAAAACCTCTCTATTAAATCATTAATAGGGTCGAGTATTTCACCTACAGCGAATTTTACCCCAACCCCACCAGGAGCGCCGGATAATTCAGTGCCCTGAATAACAGAAATGACACCGTTGATTCCCCTTGCGATGGCAAATGTATATATGGCCCTTTTGAGTGTACTGTTAAAATAATCTTGTCCCTTATTATCTAACTCACCAATATATATTTTATCCAGCAATAAATCGAGGGTAGATGTGTACGATAGAATACCCACTGTAATCACAACAAAACTGAGAATTATTTTTCTAATTATTCTTTTGGTTATTTTATTTTTCATTTAGTTATGTGGGATCTTTAGGGTTCACGAAAAAATAAGTTCGCAATTTCAGGTGTTGAGGCGCCCGCCTGACAAGGCGTGGAAAGGCAGGAATATTAGGCATATTCCGAGTTTTCACAACGCAGTCAGGCGGGATGTATCGGCGCCTGAAATGTGAAGTTATTTTTGAGTGAGCCCTTCTTCCTCAGATGATTTACCAACGATCCTTTGATAGCCTTTTGGGTCCGTGTCTGCTTCAGTATTTATGATTAGTATTGTTGCGTCCCGTTTCTTTAGAAGATTATTTTCCATGAAATCAGGGTTTTCTCTGCACAATGCTATCAAGCCGGCCAGACCTGCGGCGCCGGATTCGCCCGATACAACACCCTCTTTGGACAGTAATCTCATTGCTTCCTCGCTGTAGGTGTCTTCTATGGAAATGAACGCATTGAATCTGTCCCTGATTATAGGCCATGCAACAAGGGAGGGTGTTTCGCAATTCAGGCCTGCCATAATCGTTTGTTTAGGCGATAAAAATGAATGCGGTTGTCCATCCCCTGTTTCAACAGAATGAAACAGGCATTTGGCTGATTCAGGTTCCACGGAGACAAGGCAGGGATCATTTACAGGGTCATTAAAAAAAGTTGCGGCAGATGAGGCAAAGGCACCGACACCTGCCTGAATAAATATAAGTTCAGGGGCTCTTTCACCTTGCTCTTTGAGCTGAAGGGATATTTCCCGGAACATAGTAAGGTATCCCTGCTGGATATAAAGTGGTATTTTCATGTTTCCAGGGTATGAGATATCCGAGATAACGATATTATTTACCCAGTCTGAATTTTCTCCGGCACGCCTTACTGCTTCATCGTAACCCCCTTTTACTACGACTACCTGCGCGCCTTCGGACTTGATTGCATCAATGCGGGCAGGTACAGTGCCTGAAGGGACAAAAATAATGGCCTGCCTTTCAAGAAGTCTCGCAATCCATGCTACTGCCCTGCCATGATTTCCGTCTGTTGCACAGTAGAAGGTGATGCCGTCGGCTAGTTTGCGGCCTTCATCTGAGAAGAATTTGTCTGGGGTTAGATTATAACCACTTCTTTCGTAAAGAAAACGATAAACGGCATATGATGCCCCAAAGGCCTTGAATGCCTTAAGCCCAAAGCGCCTTCCCTCATCCTTTATTAATAATTTTTTTACCCCAAGATCACTCGCAATATTTTCAAGCGATATAAGGGGTGTAGGATTATATCCTGGTAGTTCTCTATGAAACTTGTAAACTTCCTCAGGCGAGATAAATAAGGGAATCTTTTTTTTTGATAGATTATAATTCAACAAGGTCTTCAATTAAGTTCTCCTCCTTCACAAAAGGGGCATAAATAAATAAGAAAATCAATCTAAAAATTTACAAACTCATAT
>CAYSWP010000053.1:0-10080 GCA_964434795.1 uncultured Desulfobacteraceae bacterium
AAGATTATTCACTTGACTTGCCTTAATTTGCTACAACTAATCGGGAGATGATCCTGATTTTTTAATATAGGTTAAACAAATGAAAGCCTTTTATAATTTTAAATAAAAAATACATTTATTTCTTGCATGTAACTGCATGCAATGTAACATCTTTATAAAACAGTGTCAACGCTACGATAGATTTTTTAGGAGATTTGGCCAAGGTGGGCTTCAAACCATAATACCCAAGGGATATTATGGTTTGGTCTATATAAGGCTTGCGATAAGTTTTTTTATTTAAATAGAGTCGACCTCTACAAATTTTGCAAGGATATCATCTGAAAGAATAAGGAGATAGCTTTCTCCTTCAAAATTAATCTCTGTTCCTGAAAATCCCTTATAAAGAACTACATCACCTACTGATAGATCAATATCAGAGTCTGCAGGGAGGGCAACTACCTTGCCTTCTTGAGATTTTTCTTTCACAGTATCCGGGATAATTATACCCCCAGGTGTTTTACCTTCAGTGGGATCTTCTAATTTGAGCAATACATTATTATTTATTGGTTGAATCTTTTTCATTTGTATCATCCTTTCTTTAGTGTTTGATTAATTTAAACCTAATAATTTATCTATCTTTGGCTGATCAAATCCAACAATAATCTGGCCATTAATATCTATTTGCGGTGTACCCATTTGGCCACTCCTGCGAAATATGTCCTTAGCTGCATTTTCATCATGGGATACATTTATATTTCTAAATGGTATACCGACTTTTTTCAAATACGATTTTGCTTTACTGCACCACGGGCAACCGTCCGAACTGTAGACAGCAACCCTCATGGTCTGCTCTCCACCCTTCCTATGAACAACATGATGGTTTCCATCCACTATTCTTTTATAGGATTCTTCAGTCTGAATGCCCAATATGGTCTCCTGTTGCCTGTCTTTTTTCAGGACCACGAGGGTAGGCACGGAATTAACGCCAAATAAGGGGTGTATATCATTTACCTTTGATGCATTAACCCTGAATATTGCTGCACTTGAATTTTTTTTATGGAATGTGTCGAGTACCTCCAGCGCTTCACTGCTTTTTTCTGAGGAATCCGTATGAAACAATATCATCATCAGGTCTGGATTATTTTTTTTAAGGTCGGATAAATGCTGCCGGCTTTGTATCTCCTCTATCATGATTCTTAATAGCCTCCTAGCTAAGGCAGTAAGCCAAAATAACTTACACATCTTACTTGCCTTTTATTCCGTCCTCTACGTTACTCGTCGCTTACATAATTTATTATGTGCACTCCTTGTGCCTTGAAGACGAAATAAAATTCTGCGTAATCTGTACAGGTTATTTTAAATCACTACCTAAGATTTAAAATTGTTATTAAATGTGTTTCTTATATTTTTAATTTTTTAATCATCAACAATGATGTTGTCAAGGTCTGGGAATCTAAAGTGGGTAGTCATTAGATAGAACCCATTATATAATTCCAAATGCATATGGTAATGATAAATAAAAGGGTTGAAAGGGTTACTGCAGATGAGGCAAATTTAACGTTCCCGCCCATCTCACCTGACATAACAACAGAAACAGTAGCTGTAGGGACAGCCAACATTGTTACAGCAACCTGTATGGAAGAAGAAGGAATTCCCCCTTTATAGAGTAGAAACATTCCTATCCCGGGAAGTAACAGGAGTTTTAGCGCGGAAGATGACAAAAGCCATATTAAGTACCTTGGAGACAGGGATAAAGACAGGGATGCGCCAATGATCAAAAGGGCCATAGGGAGGGCCATACCGGAAATAATTTTTAGTGAATTATTTATAAAACCAGGCAATTTCAAATTAAAAAAAGAAAATATTATCCCAATCAATGCAGAGACAATAATTGGGTTGATGGATATACCCCTAAGTATGCTTAACAATGATTTAAATAAATTTTTATGTCCTTTGGAGAATATATTATAGGATAAAATTGATAATATATTCTGGGAAATCATAATGAATGGGGCAAGAAAGCTTGCAATCCCAAGACCATTGTTACCTAACGTATAAAACACTATGGCAAGACCAATGTAGCCTATATTTCCATGCATTGCTGTTTGCACAAAGCTTCCAGATGACTCTTGGCCTAAAGGTGAAAAAATGCCTAAAATGGAAAAAATAATAGATAATAGCCATACAAAAAATATAGAAAGGCATGAAATGAGGGCAAGGTTTAAGTCAAAGGTATCACTAAAGGACGTTTGAGATAGCTTAACAAAGAGAAGGGCCGGTATAGCAATGTAAAATACAAGATGATTGGCCCCCCTTATAAATACATCCGGATAAAATCCAAGTCTTTTTGCGCCTGCACCTAAAAATATAACAATGAAAACAGGCAGTATTTTCAAGGCAATGTCCATGGGGTAAATGTATACGTCCTTTTTTGGCCTTTCAATTCATAAACAAGGCTATTGACGATTAGAGAATTTTCATATAGGTATGCAATGCGTGTGTTACCTGATACAAAAAACAACATAGACTTATTGTATAGACGAGCTTTTATACATGAATGCAAAATAAATCAATGAAAAAAAATTTTTATTTTAAAACTCCCCATGTGTGGTCATTTACAACATACTTTGCAGAGGGATTTCCCTACACTGTGATAAGAATCGTGTCCTCTGTTTTTTTTCGAGATATGAAGGTAAGCTTAGAGGCCATAGGGCTTACATCATTATTCGGCATACCCTGGGTCATAAAATTTTTATGGGGACCACTAATAGATCAGTTTGGGACTAAAAGAAAATGGATGCTTATAATGCAATTTTTTTTGGCCCTTCTATTTATTCTTGTTGCCTTTGTAAGTTCTATCCCTTCTGGAATTAAAGCTGCAGCCATTATATTTTTTGCAGGGGCAATTTTATCCGCCACCCACGATATTTCTATAGATGGCTACTATATGGAGGCATTAAATAAGGAGGGACAGGCAAAATTTGTTGGCTACAGGGTCATGGCATATCGTATTGCAATGATGGCAGGGACAGGAATAATTGTCACAATAGGTGCAACATTAAACTGGTTTTCCGCCTTTTCAGCAGCAGGTATCTCCCTTATCCTTCTTTTTCTTTTTCATTTGCTTTTTCTCCCTAATGTTGAAACGGAAAAGGCCAAAATAGGGGATTTATTTAAAATAACACTTCAGGTAAGGGTTTTGGTAAAAGGCCTTATCTTATTGTTCATTTTTGTTGGAATAAGGTATTTTGCCTGGAAGAGGTTTACTGGCGGACTTTTTGAGATTATGCCATTCCTGAGAAATATAAGCTTTTCAGGGGCAATAGCATTAGTCCTTCTTGTGTTTTTAATCGGCATGGCCCTTTTCAGGAATAGGATAAAAGGTCTTCTATTCAAAGACAGGGAATCATTTTATTCAAGGGCATTCTTCGATTACATTAACAGGGATCATATGTCTGTTGCCATAGCCTTTATTATTCTCATGAGAACAGGGGAGTCCGCTTTGTCTTCCATGGCTGCCCCGTTTATGGTTGACTTAGGCCTAAAGGTACATTTTGGATGGCTTTCAGGGGGCATTGGTCTACCTTTTTCCATTATTGGGGCTATGGCCGGAGGATTTTTTATTTCTAAATTTTCATTAAAAAAGGTAATATGGCCGTTTCTCCTGGCCCAAAATTTTACCAATTTAGTATATGCCGCCCTTGCCCTGCACCTCAGAGGATACCTTGATTTAAATACAGGCGCAGAAACCGTTACGTTCATTGGCAGCTACAATCTTTTACTTGTTGCCCTTGTACATGCATTTGATCAGCTTGCCGGTGGCCTTGGCACGGCTGTTCTTATGACCTTTCTGATGAGAACATGTTCTGATCTATTCAAGGCAGCTCATTATGCCATTGGTTCAGGGCTTATGAATATTAGCGGGGTATTAGCCGGTGTTGCCGGTGGTTTCTTGGCGGAAAGGCTTGGCTATGGTCTTTTTTTTGGTTTTACCTTTTTACTTTCAATTCCAGGTATGTGTCTAATATTTTACACACCTTTTTTAGATAGAAATAAAGCAATTACTTCTGCAGGTAGGTTGTAGACATTCAGCCCAAATTAACGTAGAAGGGGCTATGCTTGATGAGTTTAACAACATATAGCCCTATAGCCCAACCAGGATCAACCTGAGAAAATCCTCGCGCAAAGGCGCAGAGGCGCAAAGATTTTTTATTAACATTTTTCATCATCTTTACCTTTGCAAACTTAGCGGCTTTGCGAGAAAAGATGACGGGTTTTTGATTTTCTGCGAGTTTTGAGCACATTTTACAATGAAAGGAGCATTAACTAATAAATATGATAAATAATGATAATATACACAGATTAAATTTCGAAGATAAAGAAATAACACTAATAGGGACAGCTCATGTTTCAATGGAGAGTGCTGATTTAGTTGAACATGTAATTGAGGAGGAAAGACCTGACACAGTATGCGTAGAACTTTGTCAATCAAGGTATCAATCAATTATCCAAAAAAATCAGTGGCAAAATACGAATCTTTTAAAGGTTATTAAGGAAAAAAAGGCATTTCTTCTTTTATCAAATCTTATGCTCGCCTATTTTCAAAAGAAAATAGGCAAAAAATTAGGCATTAAACCAGGTGAAGAAATTATACGGGCTGTCCAGACAGCAAAAAAAGTAGATGCATCCATCCATTTGGCAGATAGAGATATACGCATTACCCTAACAAGAATATGGCGCTTTATGGGGTTATGGACTAAAGTTAAATTACTAGCCCAGTTCGTTACTTCCGCAGGTTCTATGGATGAAATCAAAGAAGAGGATATTGAGGAGATGAAAAAGAAGGATATCCTTGAGACATTGCTTTCAGAGATCGGCGAGGCCTTTCCTGTGATAAAGCGCATATTGATCGATGAAAGAGATCAATACCTTGCCCACAAAATCATAACTGCACCAGGCAAAAAGATTGTTGCAGCAGTTGGCGCCGGACATGTGCCGGGGATTCAACAGTACTGGGGAAAACAGTTAGATATTGATACGCTAAACTACATCCCACCGAGGGGTAAGCTCTTTGGTGTTTTGAAATGGGGAATACCAGCCATGATAATAGTAATTATTTTCTTTGGTTTTTTCACAGCCGGCGCCTCTGCCGGTACACATATGATTAAATGGTGGATCCTGGCAAATGCTGCATTTTCCGGTATAGGAGCTGCTATTGCTTTGGCCCATCCACTGACAATCTTGTCTGCAGTTGTTGCCGCTCCCCTGACATCTCTGAATCCTATGATTGCGGCAGGATGGGTCTCCGGATTAGTTGAGACCATATTAGGTAAACCAAAGGTCAAGGATTTTGAAAATCTACCTGAAGATATCTCATCAATGAAGGGGTTCTGGAAAAATAAAATTACACGAATTCTACTTGTTGTAGTATTTACGAATATAGGTAGCTCAATAGGAACTTTTGTAGCTATCCCCTTAATGGTCAAGGCTTTTGCATAGCCCTATCCCAAATGCAAAAGCATGGAGGCCAAATTTTTAATCCCGCCCTGCGGGACTATTTTCTAATTTCAACGTTCCCTGAAGGGTTACTTCTAATCTTCTATGTTTATCTTGAGGTAGAGATCACCGTTTTTTTCTCTGTTTATATTTCTTCCGAGCCCTGAAAGCCTAAGTCTTTTTCCCTGGAAACTCCCTGGTGGTATTGCTATAAAAAATAAATTTTTTTTAAAACCCTTTGGAATGTTAATCAGCTTCCTTGTGCCGACAACAGACTCTTTTTTTGTAATAGTTATGTTTCCATGCATGTCAGGATCCCGGCCTATGCTTACAGGTCTGATGGTCTGGATCCTGGCAGACCTGTCCCTCCTTACAACATGCTTGGGCTTTGTTCCAGAAACAGTCCCATCGAATAAAAGAAATAGTTTAAGAAAGATAATTCCAAAGATAAATCCACCGATATGAGCCCACCATGCAATGCCCCCTTGTCCTGTCATGGAAGCAGCGCTGAAAAACTGAAAGATAAGCCAGATACCAAGGAAAAAGACAGCCGGTATTTCCACAATGGGGAAAAAGAAAAAGACAGGTATTAATGTTAAAATTTTTGATTTCGGGTATAATATCATGTACGCACCCATTACCCCTGCAATAGCTCCACTGGCCCCAATGGTTGGTATTGGAGAGCCCCAGTTAACGACAAGGTGAAATAAACCGGATGCAAGTCCACACAAAACATAAAAAATAAGATATCTTATAGGACCAAGTCTGTCCTCTACATTGTCACCGAATATAAAAAGCGACCATAAATTTCCAATAAGGTGAAAAAATCCTCCATGAATAAACATAAAGGATATCAAGGAAAACAGTTGCTGGACAATAGTAAAATGGGAGCCGATGTCTGGGGAAGAGTATCTTACAGGCACTAAACCATAGATATATATAAACCTATCCAATTCCCTACCCTGGGTTAACTCTACAATAAATAACAGAATATTAATAAATATAATAGCCATGTTTACTACAGGGTAGCTCTTTGAACGTATTGTGTCTCTCAAAGGTATCATATTTATGTTATACGCCGGAAGGTAATCTTATTCAAAAATTGCCGGCTCCCTGAGGATCATTGGGATGGCTTGGGCTGAGGTCTTTGCAATATAAGGATAGACAGCGGTGAGGGATGCAAGATGCCTCAAGTTATCAGCAGTCCTTGAGATGAGCATTGCCAAATCACCTTCTGCCATATCTGCTATACTTAAAGCTCTGTCCCATTCAACCCCCTTGGCCCATGCATAGATAGTAGCTGCTATCCATAAGGGCATTGGTCTGGCAGGAAACCCATGGACAGTTTTACGCTCTATGAGTGGAAGGAGTCCGGTTTTCATTTTATTATATGCTGCAATTAGATCCTTTGGTATGCTTGACTCATCAAATTCAATCTCCATCTCCCTGTCATATACAAATGTTGCTATAAGTGCAGCAAGTAAGCCAGGATCTGACTTTGGAAAAAGTTCTAGCCTAAGGCCTTCAGCAATTGCAAGGGGTTGGTCGATTCTTAGTTTTGATGCCCACCTTCCATCTTCTGAAAGCGTGTCATTTTCCCTTATATAACCCTCCATTTTTAAAAAATTCAAATGTCTTATGAAATCGTTCCACAATTTTTCCATTACGGCATTTTTCAAATCCCAGAGAATTGAAAAATTATTGCGGGAGGATCGAAAGCCCCTATTTTTTTTCCCATGACAAATGTAAAAATGCTTACATTTTTTACACGGCATGTGATTTAATTCATATTCAAGAAAAGATACCCTGTCTGTCAGCGGCTTAAGCTTTGAAATTTCCTCCTCACCTAAAGGCAAATTTTCCATGACCTGGGGGCTTTCTTCCGACGATACCCTGGACAAAAGTTTTCTTAATTCAACAGGGTTTTCCGTAGATTGTACATCAATTACCCTATCGAGAATGGTCAATATTTTGTCTGGGGTAAAAAATCGCATCTTTGGTGGTATTTTTCCCCCGGGTTTATGTTTCATGCGACAGGCAAGTATCCCCTCATTATCCATTTTTATATGCCTCTTTATGGCACAGTATATCCGGGATCTCTTATCAAAAAATAACCTTCCAGGAACCAGGTTTGCAATTTTAGAAAGGGTAGCTTCGAGCTGTTTCTTTCTCTCCCTTATTACATAAATCTCATTGTTTACGGCAATTCTCTTTCTTGCAAGGCCAAGGGCGGATTCAGGTGATTTACAGGGAGACTGCGGTAAAAATTTCATCAATTTTTTTCCAGCATCTTTCAATCGCCCTTCACTACCGTTTTCCATGTTTTTCCAATTCAAATAACCGGCAAAGGATTTAGAGAGAATATCTCTGATTTCCTCAGGCCTATAAGACAATAGAAGGTTTAAAGACATGGAAAAATCAATTTTTACCTGACTTAATATATCCTCAGGTGGAGATTTTAAGAGGTCTCCGATCAATTTTACATCCATAAAGGGTCCGGGAATCACTATAGCAAAACCTATATTATCCATTCCCCTCCTGCCTGCTCGTCCTGTCATCTGGTGAAGCTCAGTAGCCGTTAAATTTTCAAACTTATGGCCATTGTATCTGTCCGAATTAAGAAAGGCTATGCTTCTTGCCGGGACATTTACGCCGGCAGCTACTGTTGATGTCGCAAAAACCGCATCAAGCAAACCCTCTTCCATTAAGTTCTCTATCAATAATTTCCACAACGGTAGCTGGCCGCTATGATGGGCGCCAACAGAAAGATTTTTTAGATGCCATAGTTGATTGTATTGTTTGAGATGCGGGTGTAATTTAATAAATTCATCAATCTTTTTATTCAGTTTCTTTTCATTAGCCCCATTTCGCTTTATGCTTGACTTACACAAATCAAGTGCATCATTGCAATTGGCCCGGGATTTCAAAAAGAAAATCGCCGGCAATAAATTATATTTCCTTAGGGAATTTAGTATCTCCCCAAAGGGGGGAAGCCTCCTGCCTGAACCAACAACAGGGCCTTTTGGGCTTTTTAAAAACCGTATGACCTTTTCATCAAGGCCTTTTTTTCCAAGTAAGGGGAGAAGTGTTCCTGTTGGATGAAAAAAAAGAGGAAATAGTGGCACAGGTCTCTCTTTCTCTTCGATGACAACACATTTTTTACCCCTTAAATGCGCGATCCAACCTGAAATCTGGTGGGAGTTTTTTATAGTGGCGGAGAGTAAGAGGAGGGGGATACGGACTGGAAGATATATTATAATCTCCTCCCACACTACACCCCTTTCCTCATCTCCAAGAAAATGTGCCTCGTCCAATATCACAAGATCTGCATATAAATCCTCACCTTTATGCATTGCATCATAAAGTTGATTTCTGAGTATTTCCGTAGTGCCTACAATTATAGGCGCATCTGGGTTTTCTACCCTGTCGCCGGTTACTACACCAACATTTTCTTTGCCGAAGTGGTTTTTAAACTCCATATACTTGGAATTTGTAAGTGCCTTAAGGGGGGATGCATACCATGCCTTTCCATTATTATTACGTATGTCCTCTATGGCCTTAGTTGCAATCCATGTTTTGCCGCTACCAGTTGGGGCAGACACCAGACAATCTCCAATTTTAATGGCAGATAAGGCATTAAGCTGAAACGGGTCCGGTTTAAAGGCTTTTACCTCAGGCACACCTATCTTTGAAAAGACAGGGCTCAATCTTTTATCCGCACCAGGTTTGATTCGTGGAATAGTTGGTGCAGACTGCCTTTTTTTACTTAAATTAGGAAAAATTCTTTTGTTTTTAGTTTTAGAATCTGGCACAATATAACCCTTTTAATTAATGTTGACTTTACTATTATAGAATAATTTTTCATGTTTTCTCAACCTCAAAATTAAAACCCTATTATTATGAACTACTTAACGCCTGAAAAAAGCTATTTTATCGCGGAGCTTAAAGAGCTTTATGAATCAAAAAAAGAAGAAATAAAAGATAGGTTGCACGAATTTAAGGAAACTTGGAGGCATGGAATAAGAAAGGACATATTTAAAGAACTTGCCTTCTGTATATTAACTCCTATGGCCAGGGGAAGATACTGCTGGGATGCTGTAGAAAATATGATGAGAGACGGAGTCTTATTCAATGGAGATAGCGCCCTTATTTCCGGATATTTAAAGGGGGCGAGGTTTATAAACAAAAAATCAATATATATTGTAGAGGCAAGGAAAAAATTTTATTTCAATAAAAGTGTTTCTATAAAAAACATAATTACCAATATTGGTTATGGTTATGGCGCACGGGAGTGGTTGGCGCTAAATGTTAAGGGCATTGGATACAAGGAGGCAAGCCATTTCCTGAGAAATATTGGTTTTGATCAAAACCTGGCAATTCTTGACAGGCATATACTAAAAAATCTGAGATTGATAGGGGTAATTGAGGAGATACCGGATTCTCTATCCAAGGGAAAATATCTTCATATAGAGAAAAGTATGGAAGCCCTTTCAAAAACCATTAAGATACCCATGAGTCACCTTGATTTAGTCATGTGGTGCAAGGAGACTGGAGAGATATTTAAATAATCGTAACCGTTCACAGGTTCAACGTTCAGGGTTCAGG
>CAYSWP010000054.1:0-10067 GCA_964434795.1 uncultured Desulfobacteraceae bacterium
GGTGAAATTCTCATAGAAAAACATGGCGTGAAACCGGTTGATATTGACAAGGCATTACAATTTCAAACAAAATTTGGGGGAATGCTTGGATCAGTCTTAATTAATATGGGGATAGTGGATGAAGAGACTATAGTGCTGGCATTATCAGATCAACTTGAGGTCAAGATATTCAGAGATAAGAACAAGACTGAGCCAGGGTTTAAAAAATTCATCTTAGACAAAGGCATTAATGTTTCCTTTTTGTTACAAAGACACTGGCTTCCAGTAAAGAACGAGAACGGTAAAATTTTTTTTGCTGCCACAAATCCCCTTGATTATGAAATATCCCAGTACATTGGGAATATGAATATTAATTGGGATACCTATATAGTAACAGAAACAAGGTTCAGGGAATTATTGAGCGAGTGGGAGATTGAACAGGAAACAGATGAGATAATGTCTTTTGATATTTCAGATATGTCTGATGTGGAGATTGACAGGCTCAGGGAACTTGCATCAGAGGCACCTGTTGTAAACCTTGTAAATGGTCTTATCTCAAGAGCAGTTAACCAAGGTGCGTCTGACCTGCATTTTGAACCGTATAAAAATATGTACAGGGTTCGCTTCAGGATCGATGGCATACTTTATGATATTGACTTTTTTCCCTTGAAAATGCAGCTTCCAATAGCCTCAAGGATTAAAATTCTCTCCGGAATGGATATAGCAGAAAGAAGGATGCCCCAGGATGGCCAGATATCAATAAAAATATCCTCTCAAGAAATAGATATAAGGGTGTCAACTCTACCACTGGCAGCGGGTGAAAGCCTGGTCTTGCGATTTTTAATAAAAGAGTCGATAAGGTATGATTTAGAGGCCTTGGGCCTGGAAAGTGACCTGGTCCAATACCTAAAGGAAGATATATCAAAATCAGCAGGGGTCATTCTTTTAGCAGGCCCAACCGGTTGTGGTAAAACAACAACCTTGTATTCATGTTTGGATACTATTAACAGCGAAGACAAAAAGATAATAACCATCGAAGACCCTATCGAGTATAAGTTAGACGGGATAAATCAAATACAGGTGCAACCTGAGATTGGTTATGATTTTTTAAATGCCTTAAGAAGCATACTTCGGCAGGATCCTGACGTTTTAATGGTCGGGGAGATAAGAGATGGAGAAACCGCAAGGGTTGCCATGCAGTCTTCCCTTACAGGACATCTTGTTTTCAGCACAGTCCACACCAATGATGCCCCTACTGCATATACCCGATTGATTGACCTTGGCATAGAAGATTACCTTATTAACTCATCATTAATTTCAGTAATTGCGCAACGTTTAGTCAGAAAGATATGTCCTGATTGCGCACTACCAGCAAATTTAGAGCCGGAAGCCTTTAGCAGCTTTGGTTTGGATATACTGGTAAAAAAATATAATATTAACGAAGTTAAGGTTATGAAGCCCAAGGGATGCTCATCTTGCAATTATACAGGTTATAAGGGCAGGGTTGGTATAATGGAATATTTAAGGTGTACAGATGAGATTAAATCTACCCCAAAGGACAGCAATTTTTCCTTAGAGACAAAAAAATATATGTCAGATAGAGGCATAAGAACACTTCTGGAAGACGGCCTTTTAAAGGTTATCAATGGGGTAACCACAATAGAGGAAGTTATGAGGGTGTGTGGGTAAATGGGAAAATTTATCTACATTGCGTATGATCACTCTGGTGTAAGGCAGGAAGGAGAGTTGTCCGTCAATGATATTGAGGCCGCTAAATATAAGCTGAAGGACCTTGGGTTTATCCCTGTGACCATTAATGAAGCGGATAGATCTATTAGTAGAGTGTTTGACATTGTTTGGTTTAAACGAAAGCCAGGGCTCTCTGATATAGAACTTGTGACGTCACAGCTATCTCTTCTGCTAAAAAACGGAATAAAGATTGACAGGGCCCTTGAAACAGCAAAAAAGGGAATAAAAAATAAAATTCTTGAAAAAGCTCTTAATAAAATACATGAGGAAGTTAGAAGAGGTATGCCTTTATCTTCGGCCATGGAGGAATTTCCAGATTTTTTCCCCCCAATGTACACCGGGATTGTCAGGGTGGGAGAAGCGATTGGAAAGTTGGCCTATGTATTTGAAAATCTGGCGTTAAATCTAAATTTTCGCCAGAAGATAAGGTCAAAAATGCGTCAGGCAATTACTTATCCCTCTGTAATCTTCTTTGTTTGCCTGTTGACAATATTTTTTTTATTTAACTTTATTGTACCTAAATTCTCTTCCATATTTACAAGTATGAAGGATGTACCCTTATATACGGATTTTCTTCTTATGTTCAGTTCTTTTTTCAGAAGATACCAGTTCATCTTGCTTGCTTTTATATTAGTCATATCCGTGATTGCAACAAGGGCTAAAAGGGCGAAACAGTTCCATATAATAACCGATACGCTGAGCATCAAATTGCCCTTATTAAAGCCCCTCTCCTATGCAGTTGAAAATCTGAGGTTTGTATCCGCCCTCGCTATCCTTCTTAAAAGTGGTGTTATTTTAACGGAAGCACTCGATTATGCTGTTAAATCAATTAATAACAGTTTTTTGAGAAAAAGATTGTTCATATTAAAAGATGATGTAAGACAAGGCAAACAACTAAGTGAATCAATAGCTAAAACAGGGTTTCTTCCGGATATATTTAAAGGAATTATAGAGGCAGGGGAAAAGACAGGAAGACTTTCCGATGTTTTTTGCGAGCTGGAAGAACGGCTAAAAACCATGTATGAAGAGAGGGTGAATATCCTTATTACTGTTTTAGAGCCGGCCATGATAATTTTTATGGGTTTAATTGTGGGCTCTGTAGTAGTCGTTATGCTTCTAAGTATGGTGTCTGTAAGTGATATAAATTTTTAGCTGTTTCCTGAAAAGCCAGATCTTAGACTTGGGCGTTGTTTTTGGAGTGTCTTTTTGCTGAATGCATGACATTTTACATAGGCAGGCGATTTTTTTAGAGTATTTATATTTCCTATAGTCCACTTCCAAGATCTTGCGAAAAAAACATGATGCAACAAATAAAGAAATATTCAACAGGATTCACCCTTATTGAGATTCTTGTTGTACTGCTAATCTTAGGCTTAGTGATATCTTTAACAGGTCCAAGACTATTCAATTTATATGAAGGTATTCAGATTTCTGCAGAAGAAAAAAGAGTGGAAGAGATTATAGAAAGGGTTAAGATAGTCTCATTTTTAAGACAAGTTTCTCATACGATTATATTTGAGGGCCAAACCCTTTCAGTTATGAACAATGATATTAAGCTCGAACTTCGTCATCTTTATTTTCCAGCCAAGGTTTTAAGATTCAATAGAAACGGTTTTACAGATGTGTCAAAGATAAGGTACCTGATTGGGAAAAAAGAGAGGTTTATGCATGTTTCATAAGAATAAAGGCTTTACCCTCATAGAAGTGATGGTTTCTGCATTAATTCTGTTTTTTGCAATTTCCATAGGGACAGTGGCATATCGAAAAACAATTAGATTAATAGAAAAGATAACTGCTGGTGTGACTATAGAAGATGCCCTGCCGTTTATTATGGAAAAAGTTAAATCGGATATAATGGACAGGCAGAGCAGAGGGAGGGGGAATTATGGGAAATTTATCAGTTTTTCGTGGTACTTAAAGGAAATTGGGTCATCAAGGAATATATTAAACTCTTTTGATGAAACTGCCGGGGGAGTGAAGTATGGTAAATTTTTTGTTTCACTAAATAAAATTTTCCTGAATATAGCGTATGAATACAATTATCTAAAAAAAAAATCTGAATATGAATACAAAGAGATACTATGTTACCGATAAATTGAATATTGCAGGATTTACACTGATAGAAGTCCTTGTGGCCACCCTGGTCTTGAGCTCTGTTGTTTACATTGGAACCTTGTCTTATTCTATGTTTCTTGATACATGGGGAAAGAAAAGGGTAGAGGATATAAATGCAATCCATAATTACCGTTATCATGTGCTGCTTAAATCAGCCTTAGAATCCATTTATGATTATTATGTAACAGACCGGATAAATGAAAAAGCAGGTTTCTACTTTCCGTTTTTTAGGGGGGAAAGGGAGAAGATTGAATTTGTTACCTTGAGCTCGGCCTTTAGAGAGAGAGCGCCAGCCTTAGCTCGACTGAGAGTTGTAAGGCAAAAAGAAGTTCAGCATTTACTGTACGAGGAAATGCCGTTAGATAACACATATATAAAATACAATGATTTCCAGACAGAATATCACCATTCCTTTATCGCTTATAGTGATATAAAAAAGATAACAATTAGATATTATGGAGAAGTCGAGAGAAGGTTGCTCCCATACAGGGAAGAATTTGAAAGGTTGTATGGATGGACGGAAACATTCCAAGGCGAGTCAGGGAAAGGAATTCCTAAGAAAATCGAGATTATCCTTGAAAGAGACGATGAGGTAAAGAAACTACTTTTTCTTATTAGAGCCGATAATATATTTAAAAAAGGATTTTTTCAGAGTGAATATTAGTCAAAGAGGATATGCATTGCCTACTATTTTGATCATATCTATGATTATTATCGTTATAACAATGAGTATTATATCGTCTGGGAGAGAAAAGATAGCTGTTGCACTTGAATTGAAGGACAAAGGAAGGGCATACTTACTTTCATATTCGGCTATGAACGAGGTAATTTACAATATATTGACGTCTGTGTTTACACCTACAGGATTGAGGATATATAAAGAGGACGGCAGTCAATTAGACTGGAATCTTTACGGTGACACTATAGAGATGGATAAATTTGTAACTGTTAAACTGAGAGACGGAGCAGGGATGTATTCCCCGCTTTTTAATATGCTTAATCTCGGTAAACTTGTAGAATATGTATCTAAGTTCTCTGACAAATCCAGTCTTTTTTCAGATAGCCTTGGAGATTGGCAGGATAAAGATGATTTTAGAAGATTGAACGGCGCAGAATATATTGATTATAAAAATGAAGATTACGGTTATGGTCCAAGGAACCATTACATTCAATTGCCAGAGGAGATTATGCTTTTAAAAGGGTTCAACAGAGAGCTCTTTCATGATATTAAAGATGAAATCTTTTACTGGGGAACAAACACAATAAACTATCTGACTATGAGCAGGAAATCCTTAAAAGCCCAGTTGAGGGATGATTCTCTTGTTGATGGAATTTTAGAGCTAAGGAAAAGTGGGCATCTCACAAGAAGTGTTTTTATGGATATGACAAACCTTTATTACACGGAAGAAGCCCTCTTTTCACCATCAGGATGGATTAAGGTAGACGTTGAGGCCAGGTCAAAGAATGCGTCAGACAGGATAGAGGCCGTTATTTTAAAGAGGGAAATGGATGAAAGTCCTTACCTTATTTCTGAGTGGAGGAGGTAATGGCCAAAAAAGGGTTGGCAGGAAGATTTGCTTCTAAAAAGATTTTTTATGTAGGGGAAAAATATTATCACATTAAAAGGGATTTCAGCATAGAAGAGGTTGCCCAGGACTATCTTAAAAGGGCAAGAGTAATTGTCCTTGGAAAGAGATTCTATTTTGAAACCTCAAAAAAATTCCCTTTTTCCAATATGAAGGATGTGAAATCTGCTATAGCAATTGATATATTAAGCTATTCACCCTTCAAGACGGATAGATTTTTTATTAAAAAGATAGGAAAGAAAAACGGGGAGATTATCTTAAATTTGTGGTTTATAGAGGAAGGGATTTATAAAATACTGTCACCTTTATCTCCCCTGATAATAATTCCGGAAACCGCGCTCTTACCTTTTCTTAATCAAGGGAAAGGAATGTTTTATAAAATTAACAGAGAAAATGAAGAGCTCCTTGCATATTCAGGGGCCAACGGCATGGTTAAAAGTATTAGCGGTGGGATTGGAAAAATTAATATTCAGGATTTTAAAAGGTCTATGGGTATTGATGCAAAGGATATTCCTGAGAAGGGAATTGGGAAATCTGAAGAGTATTTTGCACTTTTCCCAAGACTAATATCTAACATTTCAATGAAAAATCTCTTTTACTTTGCAAACCCTGATTTATTTTCCATTTGGTTAAATAAGAAATATCTAAAAATCGGTTTGGTAAGTATGGCAACCATTGTACTGTTATACGGAGGAGCCCTTGGCATTTTCTTAAATTACACAAAAAATGAGCTGAAAAAAGAAGATAAGAGACTTTCGTCGAGTCTTTCAGGATTGCTAAAGACACAGGAAAAGACAGACTATTATTATAAAATGCAGAGGGAATTGACATCTAAGATAAACAGTTATGTCCCTAAATTACCTTTGTTAAATATGATTAACGATATTTTACCTGAAAAAACAATTATCAGGCATTTGTCGGTATCAAGAAACGTTGTTCAGGTTAAGGGTATCGCAATTAAAGGGTCGGACCTTTTAAGCGTCCTTTCCAAAAGCAGGGGAATCACCGAGGCATGTTTTACATCCCCTGTAAGGGAGGACAGAAAGACCGGCATGGAAAATTTTGCAATCCGTTTTAGTTACGACAAAAATTAGGTAATGCAGTGGTATTAGAAAAAATGTCAACCAAATCGTCATGGCGCATAAGGTTAGGATTGGCCATAGCCTTGGGGATTGTAGTTATCAAATTTGGCGTCATCCCTTTTTATGGCTGGAAATTTGATGTGATTGATGAGATTGAATTATTAAAAAAGTCTGTTGCACACAAACAGGCATTTGCAGGCAGCGAGCTTGAAATAAATGAAGCTTTGCAGAATGTTAAAAATTCCTTTGAACAGGCTGTTGGATTTTATTACAATGATTTTTCAGATGTTCGTTCAATTCAACTTAAATTGCAAAAGGATATAGAAAAAATATCGCTGTCTACAGGAGTGAATATAAAAAACACAAACTGGCTTTATCTATCAGGAAGGAATATTGTTCATGTGCCAATAAAGATAATGATGGAAACTAAATTAGATAGATTGGTTGAATTTATCAAGACCATTGAAAATGATAATAAATTTCTTTCTGTAGATATTTTAAAGATAACCTCTCGGAGAAATTCATCAGTGCTCAGTGTAATGCTCGAAGTGTCGGCATATGGTATTGTGGGGCAAAAATAAGATTATAATGGGAAAATTATTCTTAATAGCAAATATAGTTTTATTGTTAGTCCTTGGCTACAGGTTCTATGATCTTTATGGGGCTATAAAGTCTAAGGAGAAAAGAGAACCAAAAAAAATTGACTACGATATTAATGCAGTTAAAAGACCTGTTTTTAAAACATACAGTCAGTATAGAAATATCTTTGGCTTGAAACTCAATGATGCAAGCCAGGCAATGAATGGAGTTAAGGGTAATAAAGGTAGAGGACTAAATGAATTGCGTGATAACAGTTTAATTCTAAGGGTAAAGGGTATTTTTATAGCTGGAGATAGGGGGTATGCTGTAATCTCATTCAGAGATATTAATTCCCGAAAATGGGCAAAGAAAAAGGTTGAAATTGGTGATAAAATCAGCGGGTTTTCTGTAATAGATATACAGCCAGGAACTCTGAGCCTCAGGGATAATGAGGCAAAGGAAATAATTTTAAGGATATTTAAAAAAAATGAAATCTAATTTTTTATCAAATCTATTTTCAGTGGCTGGAATAACTGTATTTTTTTTCATTGTCCTTTTTTTTGTGTCCTGCGCACATAAATTACCTCCCCTTGAAAAAAGATTGATGGTCCGGCTTTCTAATCAATATGCTGAAAAAGAAGTTAAATCGACAGAGGCTCGGGTTGAGATTGGTGCAAAGGAATCAGGGCCAGCTTTTTCAAAAAAAAAGGGGAAATTCAGAGAGGTTGCCCCTTTGAAATACAGTGGATCGGCAAGCACAACTCCATCAATTGAAAAGCACCATTTTAGTAAAGAAAAAATGGTAGTTGTAGAGGCGGATGGGATGCCTATACCGGACTTTATGCATCATATATTCTCTGAGCTGCTCGGAGTGAATTATGTAATGGATAATAGAATCAAAACCTCAAGCACGCAAATCAGCCTGGACATACACAATAAGATATCAGAGCAAAGGTTATTCGATATTGTGAGAGAAGTTTTACATAAAAATAACCTGTCTATTTATTTGAAAGATAACGTTTTCTATATATGGGCCGGGTTAAAAACAGAAGGATTTGCCCTTGGTGTAGGATCATCAGAAGGGGATGTTCCCATAACCCTCGGCCAGATTCAACAACTTATTCCAATCAGATATGCAGACGTAAAAAATATAAAAAATCTTATCCCTGCAGTTAAAGACACCCGTATAAGTGTGTCTTCAAATGATAACATTCTGGTGGTAAGAGGTACAAGGGAGCAGGTATTGGATGTTGTTAGGGTTGTAAACGCCCTGGATAGACCGGCTATGAGAGGCAGGTTTGCAGGCATCATCAAGCTTTCATACTGGGACCCTCTCGACATGGTGCATCAACTCAGAGAGATATTAAGCCAGGAAGGCGTTCCAGTGACCAAGATGCCCGGGAAAAGGGGGCTTTATTTTAGCGCCTTGGACAGATGGGGAACAATTCTATTTTTTGCCCATGAAAAGGAATGGATCAATAGAGTGAAATACTGGATTGATATCCTGGATGTACCGCCTGAAATAGATGAAAGCCGGTATTTTTTATATTTCCCACAAAATAGTAAGGCCTCAGAAATTGCCGAGTCGTTAAGGAAAATATTAGGCATTTCAGGGGAAGGGTCTTCATCTAAGATTAACTTATTAAAGGAATCTCAAACAAAAAAGGGTAAAAAGCAAGGGGAAGAGAAAAAATTAAAGAAGGTAGATATTAACAATGGGCATACCCGTATTGCTGTAGATGAAAGTAGAAATGCACTAATTATTTATGCAACACCGCATAAATACAACCAATTAAAATTATTAATCACAAAATTGGATATTATGCCTGTACAGGTGCTGATAGAGGCCACTATTGCAGAGGTTACGCTGACAGATGGTCTCCAGTATGGGATAGAGTGGTATTTGAAAAATACCAGCGGGAGCCAGACTAGTATACTTCAAACTTTAGGAGGCCTGGGAGTTGGGTCAGGGGGTCTTAATTATTCAATTTTGACGGACTCAAAAAAATTTCAACTCTTGTTAAATGCCCTTAGCCAGGAGGGTATGATAAAGATACTTTCCAGTCCAAGATTAACAGTAAGAGATGGTAAAAGCGCGTCAATTATTGTTGGAACAGAGGTCCCGGTAATAACCAGCGAATCAACGACATCCGAGATAATAACTGAAGGAACCTCGGGAATTGTAAGATCTGTTCAGTACAGGCGCACCGGTGTTTCCCTTACTGTAACCCCGTCAGTTCATGCAAAGGGCGTTGTCACATTACAGATAAGCCAGGAGGTAAGTGAGGCCCAGACTAATACTACATCAAACATAAGCTCACCAATGATATTAAACAGATCCCTTTCCACAGAGGTTAGCGCAGCCGATGGGCAGACCATAGTAATAGGTGGCCTGATAAAGGAAAAGAAAAGTGAAACAATAAGTAAAGTTCCAATCTTAGGGGATATTCCTATTTTTGGATACCTTTTTAGAACCAAGAGCCTGTCAATTGAGAGCACAGAGCTTATAGTCATGATTACCCCAAGGATTATCAGAAACACCCAGCAGATAGATGAAATGAGAGAAAGCATAATCAAAAGCCTCAACCTTATAGAGGCGAAATAATTATATAACCCAGGTTCCGGAATCAGAGTGAGTTAAGTTATGTCAATAAGTTGCCATATTAGATTTTTTCCAAGGGGTTTTTCGTATCTGACGGAAGCTTAACGGCTTTTCTGGTTGTGTGACCGGTGTTGCTGCCTTCAAGAGTCGATATATCAATATCCTTAAAGGGGACATAGAGTTCCTTGGAATTTAGGTAATCCCATATCATTTTCACTGGTATTTCAATGGTATATATTTGGGATAATTCAATTAACAATTTATTATTTACGAAGCGTCGGGGTCATTTGCTGAGTTACAAAAAACAATATAAAAGTAATTCATTGAATCCGGTTGTGCCCTGTCCATCCATTTACTTCCCTTGTAGAAGTTTGT